>VBPB01000042.1 GCA_005893365.1 Candidatus Eiseniibacteriota bacterium | reverse complement strand
CTCGTAGGCGTAGGCGATGCGGTACTGCGCCTCGGCCGACAGCGCGGTCTTGGGATAGTCGTCGATCACCATCTTGTAGTACCCGAGCGCCTGGTCGTGATGGCCCGCCAGCAGGTGCGCGGTGCCGATGCGCAGCGTGAGCTGGCCGAAGTGGTCGCCGCCGGGCCCGGTGGGCGTGCCGGCGGGTGCCCCCTTCTGCGGCTCGATCTCGTGCGAGAGCGCGTCGTTGAGCAGCGCCAGCTCGGTGCCGTAGTCGCGCGCCGCCTCGAGGCAGTCGGCCTCGCGCAGCAGGTACTTGAGCCGCTCCTCGTCGTCGCGCGCGAGCAGCCCCAGCGCGGTGTAGTCGGCGCGCGCGGCGGCCGGGTCCCCGGCGGCCAGCGCCGCCTCGGCGTGGGCGGTGCGGGCCTGGACCACCAGGGTGCTCTTGGGGAAGTCGTCGATCACGCGCGCCGCCGCCGACTCGGCCTCGGCGGCCCGGGCCAGCGACATCAGCGCGCGCGACCGCTCGAGATGGGCGTAGGCCGCCAGGTCGCCGTGCGCGGCCCTCTGGAGGTATTCGTCGAGAGCCACCAGGGACTCGCGGTACTTGCGTCCCTGCCGGTAGCCAACGCCCAGATAGAACGTCGCCTCGTTCCGAAGCGGGCTCTCGGGGAACCGCGTCGGGAAGTCGGACAGCATGTTCACGGTCTGGAGCGGATCGCCCTTGCCCAGCAGCGATCGCGCCCAGATCAGGTAGGCGTCGTCCACCCACTTGGACTTGGGGTAGTTGGCGATCACCTTCTTGGCGTAGTCGATCGACTTCTGGTAGGTGCCCGACTGGCCCGGGTTGGGCTTCTCGACCGGATAGGGCAGGCCCTCGGTCGCGAGGAAGTAGTTCTTCCGCGCCAGGTAGTAGGTGTTGTAGTACGCGCACGACGCGAGAGAGGCGGCGAGCATCACGATCGCCGCCAGGCGCCTCACAGGATCTCCTGCAGGGCGGCGACGTCGAGCGGCCCGCGCGCCAGCGCCTCCATGCCGGAGACCGCGGCCAGCGCCCCGGCCACCGTCGTGATGACCGGCACGCCGAGCGCCACGGCGCGCTCGCGGATGGCGCGCTCGTCGAGCTCCGCACCACGGCCCAGGGGCGTGTTGACCACGAGCTGGATCTCCCCTCCCTCGATCAGGTCCACGGCGTTGGGGCGGCCTTCGCGGACCTTGTAGACGTCCCGGCACGGCACGCCGTTGCGGCGCAGGAACCGGGCGGTGCCCCGGGTGGCCACCAAGTCATACCCCAGTTCCACGAGCTTTTTTGCCATGAACGTGCAAGCCCGCTTGTCGTCGTCCCGGATGCTCAGGAACACCGTCCCCCCGGCCGGAAGCGGTTCGCCCGAGCCGAGATGCGCCTTGGCCAGCGCCCGGCCGAAGTCGTGGTCCCGGCCCATGACCTCGCCGGTGGACTTCATCTCGGGCCCCAGGACCGCGTCCTCGCCGGGGAAGCGCCCGAACGGGAGCACCGGCTTCTTGACGCTCACCATCTCGCCCTCGGGGGCGGTCGAGGGCGCGATGTCGGCCAGCCGCTCGCCCGCCATCACCCGGGCCGCGAGCCGCGCCAGCGGCAGCCCGGTCGCCTTGCTCACGAACGGCACCGTGCGCGAAGCGCGCGGGTTGGCCTCCAGCACGAACACCTGCTCGTTGCGCACCGCGAACTGGATGTTGAGCAGCCCCCGTACGCCCAGCGCCCGCGCCAGCTGGGCGGTGACGTCGCGGATCTGGGCGATGATGGTCTCGCCCAGCGTGAACGGCGGGATGACGCAGGTCGAGTCCCCAGAGTGGATGCCGGCCTCTTCGATGTGCTCCATGACCGCGCCGATCAGCACCGTCTCGCCGTCGGCCACCGCGTCGACGTCCACCTCGAGGGCGCCCTCCAGGAACCGGTCGAGCAGCACCGGCTCCTCGGCCGAGATGAGTGCTTCGCGCGCCAGCCACTCCTCCAGCTCGCGCGGGCCGTAGACCACGCGCATGCCGCGCCCGCCCAGCACGTACGAGGGGCGCACCAGCACCGGATAGCCGAGCACCTGCGCCAGCTCGAGCGCCTGCTCGTTGGAGGTGGCGCTCAGGCTCTCGGGCTGGCGCACGCCCAGCTCGTCCACCAGCACGCGGAACCGCTCGCGGTTCTCGGCCAGGTCGAGCCCGTCGAAGGGCGTGCCCCACAGCGGGACCCCCGCCTGGTGCAGCGCCCGCGCCAGCTTGAGCGGGGTCTGCCCGCCCAACTGGACGATCACCCCCGAGGGCCGCTCGGCGTCGATGACGTTGAGCACGTCCTCGGCGGTGAGCGGCTCGAAGTAAAGCCGGCTCGAGATGTCGTAGTCGGTGCTCACCGTCTCCGGATTGGAGTTGATGAGCAGCACCTCGTAGCCGCGCGACTTGAGCTCCAGCGCCGCCTGGACGCAGCAGTAGTCGAACTCGAGCCCCTGACCGATGCGGTTGGGGCCGCTGCCGATGATGAGCACCTTGCGCCGGTCGCTCGCCGGGGTCTCGGTCTCCTCCTCGTAGGTGGCGTAGAAGTAGGGCGTCTCGGCCTCGAACTCGGCGCCGCAGCTGTCCACCGCCTTCATCACCGGCACGATCGCGAACCCGAGCCGCCGCCGGCGCACCTCGGGCTCCGCGAGCCCGAACCGCTTGGCCAGGTGCCGGTCCGAGATGCCGAGCCGCTTGGCCTCGCGCACCAGCCCCTCGCGCCACGGCGCCTCGGGGTCGCGGCGCGCGCGCTGCTCCAAGGCCCGGTCCAGCTCGGTCACGCGCCGCATCTGGTTCAGGAACCACGGGTCGATGCCGGTGAGCCGCGACAGCACCTCGGGCTGCTCCCCCGCCGCGAGCAGGCGGAACAGGTCGCGCAGCCGCTCGGCGTTGGGCGTCTGGATGGACTCGCGCAGCGCCTCCAGCTCGGCGAGCGGGGCCGGGCCCGGCAGCACGCCGTCGCCGGTCTCGAGCGCCCGCCAGCCCTTGAGCAGGGCCTCGGGGAAGGTGCGGCCGATGGCCATGATCTCCCCCACCGACTTCATGCGCGTGCCCAGCCGCGGGTCGGCGGCGCGGAACTTCTCGAACGCCCAGCGCGGGATCTTGATGACGCAGTAGTCGAGCGTCGGCTCGAAGCACGCCGGCGTCTTCTTGGTGATGTCGTTGGGGATCTCGTCGAGCGTGAGCCCCGCCGCCAGCAGTGTCGCGATCTTGGCGATCGGGAAGCCGGTGGCCTTGCTGGCCAACGCCGAGGAGCGCGAGACGCGCGGGTTCATCTCGATGACCCGCATCTCGCCGCTGTCGGGGTGCACCGCGAACTGGATGTTGGAGCCGCCCGCCTCCACCTTGATGGCGCGCATCACGCGCAGCGCCGCGTCGCGCATCGTCTGGTAGCAGCGGTCGCTCAGGGTCTGGGCCGGCGCCACGGTGATACTGTCGCCGGTGTGGACCCCCATCGGGTCGAAGTTCTCGATCGAGCACACCACCACGCAGTTGTCCGCGCGGTCGCGCATCACCTCGAGCTCGAACTCCTTCCATCCCACCAGGCACTCCTCGATCAAGATGCTGCCGTTGGGGCTGGCGGCGATGCCGAAGCGCGCCGCCTCGCGCAGCTGGCGCATGTTGTGCACCAGCCCCGAGCCCTGGCCTCCCAGCGTGAACGAGGCACGGATGACCAGCGGGTAGCCGAGCGACTCGCCCAGCGCCACCGCCTCGGCCACGTGGGTGGCGTAGCCGCTGCGCGGCAGCTGCAGCCCCGCCTTCTCCATCGCCTGCTTGAACTTGTTGCGGTCCTCGGCGGTCTCGATCGCCTCGAGCGAGGCGCCGATCAACCGCACGCCGTGCCGCTCGAGGATGCCGCGCTTGGCGAGCTGGACCGCGAGGTTGAGGCCGGTCTGGCCGCCCAGCGTCGGCAGGAGGGCGTCCGGACGCTCGCGCGCGATGATGCGCTCGGCGATCTCGGGCAGCAGCGGCTCGATGTAGGTGCGGTCGGCGAACTCCGGGTCGGTCATGATGGTGGCCGGGTTCGAGTTGAGCAGCACCACCTCGAGGCCGAGCGCCTTGAGCGCGCGGCACCCCTGGGTGCCCGAGTAGTCGAACTCGCACGCCTGACCGATCACGATCGGTCCGGCGCCGATCACCATCACCTTCTTGAGGTCGCTGCGGATCGGCATCAGGACACCGGGGCCTTGGCCGGCTTGGGTCTGGCCGCCGACGGCCGGCGCGCGAGGCGGCGCTCCATCACCTGCTCGCGGAACGCGGCGAACCAGGGCCGCGAGTCGTGCGGGCCGGGGCTCGCCTCGGGGTGGTACTGGCACGAGAGCACCGGCAGCCCCCGGTGCACCATGCCCTCCAGCGTCCCGTCGTTGCCGCTCCAGTGCGTGAGCTCGAACTCGGCCGGGTCGAGCGATTCGGCGTCCACCATGAACCCGTGGTTCTGCGAGGTGACCTCGACCACGCCGGTGCGCCGGTCGATGACCGGATGGTTGGCGCCGCGGTGTCCGAACTTGAGCTTGCCGGTGCGGCCGCCGAAGGCGAGCCCGAGCAGCTGGTGCCCGAGGCAGATGCCGAGCGTGGGCACGGCGCGCGACAGCTCGCGCGCGGTCATGATGGCGAAGTCCAGCGGCTCGGGGTCGCCGGGGCCGTTCGAGAGCACCACGCCCTCGGGCTGGAGCGCCAGCACGTCCACGACCGGCGTGCGCGCGGGCACCACCCGCACGCGGAACCCCTCGGCGCGCAGCCGGCGCAGGATGTTCCACTTGACGCCGAAGTCCAGCACCACCGCCAGCGGCTTCTTGGCGTCCAGCGGCTCGGCGCGGTCGCTGGCCCCGCCCTCGGTCCACCAGTAGGGCTCGGTGCAGGTCACGAGCTCGGCCAGCGCCAGGCCCTGCATGCTCGGCGAGCGGCGCGCCTTCTCGACCAGCGCATCGCCGTCGAGGTCGACCGCCGAGAGGCAGCCGCGCATCACGCCCTGGTCGCGCAGGTGGCGGGTGAGCGCCCGGGTGTCGATGCCGCAGATGCCGGGCAGGCCCTTCTCCTCGAGCAGATCTTGAAGCCGGCCGGTCGAGCGCCAGTTGCTGGGGACCTCGCAGACGTCGCGGCAGACCATGCCCTGCGCGCGCAGCCGCTCGCTCTCCCAGTCCTCGTCGTTGACCCCGTAGTTGCCGATCAGCGGATAGGTGAAGGTGACGATCTGCCCGCAGTAGGACGGATCGGAGAGCACCTCCTGGTAGCCGGTCATGGCGGTGTTGAACACCACCTCGCCGGTGGTCTCGACCCGGGCGCCGAACGACTCGCCGCGGAAGACGCGGCCGTCCTCGAGCGCCAGGATCGCGGGCGGACGCGGGGTCATCGCGCCGCCGCCACGGCCGCGGCGGGAGCCTCCACCCGCGTGAGCCCCACCACCGGATCGAGGTGCGTGATCTCGCCGTCGCAGAAGGTGGCGAGCACGCGGCCGGTCACCGTCGTCCCCGCGAACGGCGTGCTGCGGCCCTTGGAGTAGAACACCGCCGGGTCCACGGTCCACTCGGCGTCGGGGTCGATCAACACCAGGTCGGCGGGCGAGCCTGCGGCCAGCCGCACCTCGGGCAGCCCGAACACGCGCCGCGGTGCTTCGGTCCACAGCTCGAGCGCCCGCGCCAGCGCGACGTGCCCCGGGCGCACCAGCCCGGTGAGCGTCAGCGCCAGCGCCGTCTCGAGGCCGACGATGCCGAACGGCGCCATCTCGAACGGCTGGCGCTTGTCGTCGGCGGTGTGCGGCGCGTGGTCGGTGACCAGGCAATCGATGGTGCCGTCGGCGATCGCCTCGATCGTCGCCAGCCGGTCCGACTCGCAGCGCAGCGGCGGGTTCATCTTGGCGTCGGTCCCGAACGTGGCCACCGCCTCGTCGCTCAGCATCCAGTAGTGGGGACAGGTCTCGCCCGTGACCTCGAGCCCGCGCCGCTTGCCGTCGCGCAGCGCGTCGAAGGAGGCCGCGCAGGAGAGGTGGGCGAAGTGCACCCGCCCGCCGGTCAGCGCCGCCAGCTCGACGTCGCGCCGCACCATGACGCTCTCCGCCGCCGCCGGGATGGCCCGGATGCCGAGCCGCGTGGCGGTGGCCCCCTCGTTCATGTGACCCTCGCCGCGCAGCGTCAGGTCCTCCTCGTGGCACACGATCGGCAGGGCCGCGTGGCCCGCGTACTCCAGCGCGTGGCGCATGACCGCGGCCGAGACGATCGGCCGCCCGTCGTCCGAGAGCGCCACCGCCCCCGCCTGCCTGAGCGCCAGGAAGTCGGTGAGCCGCTCGCCGCGCTGCCCGACCGTCGCCGCCGCGATCGGATGGACGCGGCAGCGCCCGACCGCGCGGGCGCGAGTACCCACCCACTCGACCCAGGCGATGTCGTCCACCACCGGGTCGGTGTTGGGCATGCATGCGACGGCCGTGAACCCGCCGGCCGCCGCCGCGCGCGTGCCGGTCTCGATGGTCTCGCGCGAGCCCTGGCCCGGCTCCCTCAGGTGCACGTGCAGGTCCACGAGCCCCGGGCTCAGCACCGCGCCGCGGGCCTCCACCACCACGTCCGCCCGGGCCGGCACGGCATCGAGGATCACGCCGCGCTCGAAGGCCAGGTCGATCGGCTCGCCGGTGCGCCAGTGGCGCGCGCCGCGGATCACGGTCGTGGGGCTCATGCCGCCTCCCGCGCCAGCGCTCCGGCCGAGCGGCGCAGCACCGCGCAGCGCACCGCCACGCCGTTGGCCACCTGGTCCAAGATCACCGAGCGCTCGCCGTCGGCCACGTCGGGCGCCAGCTCGACGCCGCGATTGACCGGACCCGGATGCAGCACCACCGCGTCGGGCTTCATGCGCCGCACGCGCGCCGCGTCGATCCCCCAGACGCGCGCGTACTCGGCGAACGAGGGCAAGAGCCCCCCTTCCATCCGCTCGCGCTGGATGCGCAGCGCCATCACCGCGTCGGCGCCCTCCATCGCCTCGTCCACGGTCGCGGCGACCGTGCCGCCCAGCCGCTCCACCTCGGCCGGCATGAGTGTCGCCGGCCCCGCCAGCGTCACCGCCACGCCCACGGTCGCCAGGCCGAAGATCGCCGAGCGCGCCACGCGCGAGTGGGCGATGTCCCCGACGATGGCGATGCGCCGCCCCGCGAAGCTCCCGCCCCAGGCCTGCCGCAGCGTCATGAGGTCGAGCAGGCCCTGGGTGGGATGCTCGTGCATGCCGTCGCCCGCGTTCACCACCGCGCTGTCGATCTGCTCGGCGAGGTAGGCGGCCGCCCCGGGCGAGGCGTGGCGCACCACCACCACGTCGGCGCCGTTCGCCTCGAAGATGCGCAGCGTGTCGCGCAGCGTCTCGCCCTTGCTGAGCGAGAGGCCATGGCTCGAGAACGTGGAGACCGTGGCGCCCAGCCGCTTGGCGGCGATCTGGAACGAGACGCGGGTGCGCGTCGAGTCCTCGAACATGGCGATCACCACCGTGACCAGCCGCAGCTCGTCGGTGGGCGAGCGGTCCTTCTGAAGCCGCGCCAGGTCGCGCTCGGCGTCGTCGAGGATGGCGAGGATCTGCTCGCGCGGCAGACCTTCGAGCCCGAGCAGGTGGGTGGCGCCGGACCGGGTAGCAAAACGCCCCGCGCCGGGCGGCGTCAGGGCGGACGATGGGCTGGACGGGTTCATGAGGCCTCGCTTCGCGACCTCTCGGAGTCGCGTTAAAGGAGCCGGAACGGCGGTTGCGATGTCGGCCGAGTAATCTAGGCCATGCGGGCGGCGTGGCGCAAGCAGGAACATCTACGTCCCGCTCCCGGTCGGCGGCGGGGAGTAGTCATCGATGTAGCCGGCGTCGTCCGGCTCAGCTCTTCTTCACCCGGGTCAGCGCCTGGAACCTGGCATCGCCGGCGAGGGACAGGAACTCGTCCTGCTTCTGGAGAAACTCGGGCGAGGCACCGAGGTCGACCGCCCGCCGGATCGCCCCGATCGCCTCGGCCGGGTGACGGCACAGGGCCATCACCATGGCGACGTGCAGCGCGCAATCGGCATCCCCGGGGGGCAGTCGGCCCGCGACCTCCGCGAGCGCGGCCTGCCCGGCATCGCACTGGCCGAGCTTGGCCAGGCAGAGGGCGCGGTCGAGCCGGAGCTTCACGTTGATCGGATCCACGTGCAGCACGTCCTCGATCAGGCTCACCGCCCGGGTGTACTCCGCCTGCGCGGAATCCCGCTTCCCCTCGCGCAGGTGGAGATCGCCGAGGGCCCACCACCAGCGGTGGTTCCTGGGCTCGAGGTGGATCGCCAGGCCGTAGTATCGGCGGGCATCGTCGAGCCTCCGCTCGAAAAAGAAGGCGCTGCCGACGTTCGATGCCAGCAGGCCACTGGTGACCGGGGACGGCAGCCGGTCGTAGGCCGCCAGGGCGGCTGCGAAATCGCCCTGTTTCATCTCGACCGCCGCGAGCTGCTCGTACCCGCGGTTCTTCTCGGGAAGCAGGCGGATGACCTCGCCGAACGCCGCGCCGGCCTCCGGGTACTTCGCGCCGCGGAAGAGCAGCGCGCCGAGCTGATCCCAGTTGCGCCAGTAGCCGGGGCGCTGGGCGATGGCCCGGCGGGCGGTCGCCTGGGCCCGGACCAGGTCGCCGGCCTCTCGGTAGCTCGCCGCGAGATGGATCAGGGCCTCGTCCCAGTTGGGGTTCACCCTCAGCACCTCCTGCAGCTCGCGGATCGACTCGGCGTGGCGGCTGGTGGCGCGCAGGATCTGGGCGCGCGCGAGGCGGGCCTCGAGCAGCTCCGGGTTGATGTGGATCGCGCGATTCGCGGCCTCCTCCGCCCGGCGCAGGGACTCCTGCGTCTTGTCCCGGTCCCAGATCTTGAACAGGGCGCGGCTCTCGCCCGCCCACGCCAGGGCGAAATCCGGATCCACTTCGAGCGCCCGGGCGTAGTGCTCGAGCGCCTGGTCGGGGCCGCGCGGATCGTCCGGATCCTCCAGGAGGGCGCCGGCACGCAGGTAGAGGTCGTACGCGGAAGGCGACCGCGTGGCGACGGTCCGGTCGGCGGGCCCCCAGGAGGTCCACCGTCCGCCGAGTCGCTTGGTGACCTGGCGCACGGCCTCGCGCTCGATCTCGGCCGCGTCCTTCAGGGCGTACGGGAACCGGTCGCTCCACAGCACGAAGCCCCGGCGCCCGTCCACGAGCTGAACGTCGAGGACCGTGATCCCGCCGTCCCGACGCAGCGAGCCCTCGACCACCGCCTGGACCCCGAGCCCCCGCGCCACCGCCGCGGCGCTGCGCTGGCCGGGATCGAGACCCTTGGCCGACGAGAGGCTGGCGACGTTGAACCGCGCGCCCCGCACCAGGTCGGCGATCGCGTTGGCGGCCATGCCATCGCCGAGGTAGTCGAGACGCGGATCCCCGGTGCGGTTCTCGAACGGCATGACGGCGAGCCCGAGCGTCGGTCGGGGCCACAGCAGGTCGGCCAGCACGGCCAGCCCGACCACCAGAAGGGCGGTCCCGGAGGCGACGACCCAGGTCCGCCGGAACCGCGCGGCCGGTCTCGACCCGGGCTCCCGGCCCGCCCTCCCGTGCCGGAGGCGCTCGAGGTCGGTCCGGACCTCGTGGGCGGACTGGTAGCGCTGCTCGGGGTCCTTGGCGATCAGCTTCCGCACCACCCGTTCCAGCTCGTCCGGCACCTGGCTGGCGTAACGGGCCAGCGGCGGCGGCTCCACGCTCGCCACGGCGTTGGCGACCTCGTACTGCGTCTCGCCGGTGAAGGGGAGCCGGCCGGTCACGAGCTGATAGAGGATCACGCCGAGCGAGAAGAGGTCGCTGCGCGGGTCGATGGTTCGCCCGCGCGCCTGCTCGGGGGCCATGAACTGCACGGTACCCAGCACACGCCCCTGCGACGTGGCGAGGCTCGTCGTCTCGGACGACGACCCGGGCCGCTCGGTACGCGAGAGCCCGAAGTCCACGATCTTCACCTGGCCGTCGGGCATCACCCGGATGTTGGTGGACTTGAGGTCGCGGTGGATCACCCCCGCCTTGTGCGCGGCCTCGAGGCCGGCGGCGATCTGGATGCCGAGGTCGAGCACCCTGGGGATCTCGATCGGGCGATCCCGCACCAGCTCGTGCAGGTCGGTCCCCGGCACGTACTCCATGATCAGGTAGAGCAGGCGCTCCGGATGCGGGCCCGGGCTGCCCGGCTGGAGCAGGTCCGGAGGGTCCGGCGCGCCCTCGCCCACGTCGAAGCACGCGGCGATGGAGGAGTGGTGGAGCGAGGCCTCGGCGCGGGCCTCCCGCAGGAAGCGCGCCCGGTACTCGGGATCGCGAGCCAGCTCGTGGAGGAGGACCTTGACCGCGACGATGCTGCCCAGGCGGGGATTGCGGCCCCTGAAGACCACCCCCATCCCGCCTTCGCCGATCTTCTCCAACAGCTCGTAGTCTGCGATGCGGCCGATCATCGTCTCGCCCGACTTGGCGGACACCGGGGGCGCCGCCGTTCCTTCCACCAAGAAGCATAGCCCCAAGCGGCGTCCAAGAGAACCGAGGATCTGGCTCGGTCAGATCGGGCTTGCAGGGGGCGGGCTCGTGAAACGCGGGGCCCTTTCAGGAGCAGGTGGCTCGGCCGCTCCCGGATGCGGGGGGGCGCGTCCGCGCCCGGGGGGGCGCCGGCGTGTGTCAGCGCAGGTTGTGGAAGACCCGCTGGACGTCCTCGTCCTGCTCGAGCAGGTCCACGAGCTTCAAGACCTCGGCGGCCTTCTCTTCGGGCAGCTCGACCGGGGTCGCGGCGATGTACTCGGACTCGGCCGAGCGCGGCGTGATCTTGCGTTCCTCCAGCGCCCGCTGGAGCTGGCCGAAGTCGGCGAAGCCGCAGCGCAGCACCAGTTGGGCCTCGCCCTTCTCGCCGATGCTCTCCCCCATCTCCTCCAGGCCGAAGTCGATCATCTCGAGCTCGAGCGCCTCGGCGTCCAGTCCGGCCGGGTCCAGGCGGAACACGCCCATGCGCTTGAACTGGAACGCCACGCTGCCCGTGCTCCCCATGTTGCCGCCGCCCTTGCTGAAGTGATGGCGGATGTTGCCCACGGTGCGCACCGGGTTGTCGGTGGCGCACTCGACCAGCACGGCGACCCCGTGCGGCCCATAGCCCTCGTAGAGGATCTCCTCGTAGTTCGCCTGGTCCTGGCCGGAGGCCTTCTTGATCGCGCTCTCGACCTTCTCCTTGGGCATGTTGGCCGCGCGCGCGTTCTGGATGATGCGCCGCAGCGACGGGTTGGCGTCGGGACTCGGGCCACCCTTCTTGACCGCGATGGTGATCTCCTTGCCGAGCCGGGCGAAGAGCTTGGACATCCGGTCCCAGCGGGCGAACATCGTGGCCTTGCGCGTCTCGAAGATGCGTCCCATGACGGTCCCTGAAGGTGGAGCGTGGCGGAGGCGCGGGGGCGTGCCCCGGCGGTCGTCGCGCCGCGGCGCGGCGCGGAGCGGCGCCCAGTCTAACCCGCGACGCGGGCGGGCCCCAATCGCGCGGGACGCCTGACGCGGCGGTGCGGCGGCCGCGGCGGCGGATCACCGCAGCCGGACGATGCGGCGATGGAGCTCGCGGCCCTCGGCGCGCAAGCGCACCAGATAGACGCCGGTGCCGGTCGCGGCCCCCGAGCGGTCGGCGCCGTCCCACTCGAGCGCGTGCCAGCCGGGCGGCATCGTCTCGTGCACCACCTGGCGCACCAGCCGGCCCTGGACGTCGAAGATGTCCAGGTCGACCCTGGTCCGCGCCGGCAGCGCGAAGCGCAGCGTCACCGGGCCGTGGCTCGGCGTCGGATGGATGAGGAGTGCCAACGCGACGGCCGGCGCGGGCTTGGGCTCGACCCCGATCGTGATCGCCGACCCGAGGAAGCTCACCGTGCCCGAGGCCTCGTTCACGACCATCCCGCCCAGGCCGCTCGGGAACATGGCGATCGCCCCCGGGGCCTCGCCCACGGCGACGGTGTCGACCAGCGTGAGCGTGGTCGCCGGGCCCGGGGCGACGCTGCCGCCGGGGCCGCCGCCCGCGCCCTTGAAGATCTGGAAGCCCAGCGCGACGTTGGTGTCCTGCATGGTGACGTAGAGCAGCGTCCCGTCGATGCTGATCGCCACGGCGGTCGCCCCCGCGCCGAGGTTGATCGCCTTGGTCACCTCGTTGTAGGAGGTGCTCCCGGGCGCGATGTCGATGAGGTTGAGGAAGCCGTTGTGATCGAGCGCGAACAGCACCGTGCCGTCGACGGTGATCGCCACGTTGGTCACGCCGGAGCCGACCTTGATGGTGGTGGTGACCGCCTGGCTCTCCACGTCGACCACCAGGATGCCCCCGTCCGTGGCCACGTAGGCGTGGGCCCCGTCCACGGTGAGCACGATCGCGGTCCCGGTCGAGCCGGTGGCGATGGTCTTGGTCACGCGGTCGAAGGTGCCGCGGGTCGGCTCCGCGTCGATCACGCTCAGCGTGCCGTCGCCATTGACGACCAGGATGGTGGGGCCGAACGCCGAGACGGCGAGGCTGCGGGGCTGGTGGCCGACCCGGATCGGGTAGGCCGCCCCCGAGAGCGTCTGGTGATAGCTCGGCGAGGCCGGATCGACGTCGATGACGCTGACGTTGTCGCTCCCCGAGTTCGCGACGTAGGCGTAGTGGCCGTCGGGCGTGATCGCGATCGCCTGGGGCCTGAGCCCGACGGCGACCGACCGCATGACCCGGCGCTGGACCAGGTCGTAGGCCAGCACGCAATTGGCCCCGGGCAGCGTGATGTAGGCGCGGCTCCCGTCGGGCGTCAGGGCGATCGCCTGGATGCCGGAGCGCACGTTCTCCTCCTCCGCCACCTGGAGCGGGGTCGGGTTCGCGGGCAGCACGACGAACGGGAACGGGGCGCTGGTGGTCGCCCCCACCGTCACCGTGAGCGGCCCCGAGGTCGCGCCGGTCAGCACGGTGGTGATCAGCGCTCCGGTGCTCGCGGTCGCCACCGGCGTCAGGAGCCCGTTGAGCGAGACGCCGTTGACCGTGGCGATGCTGCTGAATCCGTCCCCATTGATGGTGATCGGGCAGCCCACCGGCGCCGAGGGCGGGCTCACCGAGTGGATCGCCAGCACCGGCGGGGCCTGGACCGTGAAGACGCTCGTCACCGGCGCGGGCAGCAGTTGCCCCTCCTGGTCCCTCAGCCCGGCGGGCAGGTAGAGCGAGCAGCGCGCGCTGTAGGCGAGCGGGATCGTCGGCGTGACGAAGACGCTGCGCTCCTGGTCCTCGTAGCGGGTGGCGCGCCCGGCGACCGCGCCGTTCACCACCAGCACGGCACCGCTGTCGACACTGCCCGGGGCGATGCGCTGGCTGAAGCGGACGAAGATCGACGTGCTGGCGTCGATCCCGGTGGCCCCGTTCGCGGGCCCCACCGACACCACGGTGGGCACGGCGACCGAGGGGTCGGCGACCGCCTCGGCGTCCACCGTGAGCGACGCCCCGCTCACGCCCAAGGCGGCGACCGAGAGGGACACCGGGCTCGCCGTC
>VBPB01000281.1 GCA_005893365.1 Candidatus Eiseniibacteriota bacterium | reverse complement strand
GTGCAGCTCAGGTCGTGCCTCTTGCAGGACCTGGGAGCCTAGCGCTCGGGTCGATCCGCCGGCCGGCGCCCCGCGTCAGCGCGTGGCGCCGCGTCGGAGACGCACGACCCGTCGCATCCCCTCGCGGCCCACGACCAGGTCCACGTCCGACGCGGGCGCGCCCTCGAGCAGGCGCTCGGCCGCTTCGACGCTCAAGTCGTCCAGCGTCCTTCCGTCGATCATGAGCACCACGTCGCCGACCACGACCCCCGCCCGCGCGGCGGGCGACGACGCCTTCAGGGACGCGACCCGCATCTCACCCCAGCGCCGTTCCAGTCGCAGGCCGACCTGGGTTGCGACCAGGCGGGGCAGGGGGCGAGACGCCGGTTCGAGCCACAGCACCTGGTCGCGATAGTCGATCGTCAGGCGAAAGCGCTGGAGGAAGGTCGAGCCGAGGAGGCCGTGCACGCGCTCGGGCAGCGTCCCCTCCCCCTCCAGGTCCGGGAGCGACCCGCGGTCCGTGATCCCGGCTTCGATCCGCTCCAGCGTCACGGGCGGGGACCCTTCCCCGATCGCCAGCAGCGGGAGCACGGTCGCATCCATCCGCTTGGTCCCGAGCATGGTTCGGACCGCCACGTCGCGAAGCCGGGGCCAGGCCGGGGCCCGGCTCACCCGCTCGGCCATCACGTCCGAGAACAGCACGCAGTCCGAGGCTCCGGTATCCACCAGGAGGGTGAGCGGGAGCCCGCGCCAATCATGGTCCGGCTCGCTGACCCGCGCCTCGACCAGGATCCGGCTCTGGTACAGTCGAAATGGGACCGCGACCGCGGCCGGGCCCAAGACCGCGGCGTAGGCCGCGCGCGAGCGCCGCACCCGAGCCCCCCTCCCGAGATTGGCGCCCGAGGCGCTCGCAGCGTCGGACGTGAGCACCGCGAAGTGGGGCGGGACCATCGCCCACAGCCGGTTCGCGTAGTCCAACACCAGGGCGCGGTCGTCGATCAAGGACGGCGCGAACAGTCCCAACTCGCCGGGCCCGAGCAGAGAGTCGGCGAAGACCCCTCCGATCGGCAGGTCGGGGATGCGGGCCGAGCCCAGCTCGAGCGCGGCCAGCGGACGCCGGACCCGCTTCATGAAGGACACGCCATCCATGACCAGGGTGTCGAGCTGAAGCTGGTTCCAGACCCGAACGGCGACCGCGAGCACCGGAGCCCCGGTGTCGAGGACCAGCGTCCCGGAGACACTGCGGCCCGAGAAGCTGCGCAAGGTCGCGGGAACCAGGACGTGCCCACGCTCGACTCGGATGCTCACGGTGTCCGTCCCCGGTGGCCAGCGCGACGATTCGGCCGCGCGACGGAACGTGAGGTCCGACCACGCCGTCTCCACCGTCGGTCCGAGCACGGAGCCGGCGAGCGCCAGGATCGCGATCAGGGGGCCGCGCCCAGCCGCTACCGACCTCTCGCACCAATTCACATACAATACATCCACCTCCCAGCGATGCCGCTGCCACCGCCTACTCCGGCAACTGCTATTGTGCCAGGGTGCCCTTCTGACGGATACTCAATGTCAGCCGCAGCCTCGCTGAACCGCCCACATGCCCCGGGCGCAGCCGGAGCGGCCCGGAGTGCGAAGCCATGAGGTCGCCGCGCACCGCACATATGGTTCGGTATTCCCTCCTCGTGGCCAGAACTGTTCCTCACGCCGCCCTCGCTACCGCCCAACTGGCGGCCATCCTTCGCAGCACCGGGTCCCATGGAGCCTGAGCTCGAGCACGTGGACTGCGACCTGTGCGGCAAGGACGACAGCCGGCCGGTGTTCGAGGGGGTGACCGACAGCGAACTCGGCGTGCCGGGAGCATTCGACATCGTCGCATGCAATGGCTGCGGGCTCATCTACCTGAACCCGCGCGTGCCGCCCGCGGACGTACACCGTTACTATCCGCCTGGGTCGTATGGCCCCTACCAGCGTGAGAATCCCCTGATCCTCGCGCTCAAGCACTGGTTCTGGCGGCGCGACAAGAGAAGCATCGAAGCCTTGATAGGATCGTCCGGCGCGATCCTGGAAGTCGGCTGCGCCCGCGGCGATTTCTTGAACTCTCTCTCCAACGGATACGCGCTCTATGGGCTGGAGCCGGATGCAACCGCCGCGGCGATCGCCGCCGGCCGTGGCCGCGCGACCGTGTGGCAGGGGAGCTTCGAGGACTTCACTTTCCCGCCCGAGCTGCGGTTCGATCTGGTGATTCTGGCGTTCGTCCTCGAACATCTGCCGTCGGTTCGCGTGGCCTTCGAAAAGCTGCGGCGACTCGGCAAGGCGGGGAGCAAGCTCGTCATCACCACTGCGAACTTCGATTCGTGGGAGCGAAAGTGCTTCGGCCGCTATTGGCATTGCCTGGACGCGCCCCGCCATTATTGCGTGCTGACCGAAGCCACCTTTCGCGAGTATGCGCGGATGCATGGATTCTCCGTGCTGAGCGTCACCTATAGTCGGGTGCCCAACGATTGGATCGGTGGAATCGGTCGATTCTGCAGAGCCCGGGACTGGGACACGCTGGCGCGCTTCTTCAACATCCGGAATCGTGCGGTGGCGGCGGCGTTTCTCCCCTTGAGCCTGCTCGCCGGTCTATGCAAGCGGAGCTCCCGTTTCACCTTCGTCCTCGAGCGAGACGCCTGACATCGGTTCGGGTGAGGCGGCGAGGCCCCTGCACGGCACGGCGCGCCGCACCGGACGGCTCGACGACTCCCGGGTCGCGCGGTTACTCCGCGAGATCGCCTGCCCTCGAGCGTGCTTCACGCGGGCCCGGCAGGCCCACCTTCCGTGACGATGTCGATGACGACCACGCCAGCCTTCTCTCCGGTCTGGACGTAACGGTAGGCATCGGCGATCGCGGCAAGAGGATATCGGCGATCGATGACGGGAACGAATCGGCCCGCTTCGATCTTGTCCCGCAGCCCGGTCACGAACGCCTGCCCGCTTCCCCGCTTCGGCAAGGGCACGACGACCCGTCCGTTGCCTGTGACCATCGACCAGAGCACGAACAGCAGGTTCTGCGCCCAAGGGCCGCCGTCCGTCGACGCGAAGACGCCTCCCGGCTTGAGCAGTCGCCGCCACCGGTGGATGCTCAGCTTTCCCACCGCGTCCAGCACGAAGTCGAAGCTGCGGCCCAGCTGGTCGAAGGCGTCGGTGGTGTAGTCGACCGCCAGGTCGGCTCCCAGCGATCGAACCAGTTCGAGGTGGCGGCCTGCCACCACGGCGGCAACCTCGGCGCCGCGATCCTTGGCGAGTTGAAGCGCTGCGGTGCCGATCGCGCCGGAGGCGCCGTAGATCAGGATCCTGTGGCCGGGTTGCAGGGCGAAATGCTCGATGGACGAATTGGCGTAATAGGCGCCCTCGCAGACCACCGCCTGATCGAAGCGCAGATTCGAGGGCATGCGCGCGATCGGCCCGGTTTCGGGCATGCAGAAATACTCCGCTTGGGCGCCGTCGTTCCTGAGCGGGCACATTCCGTAGACCCGGTCTCCGGGCTTGAACCGGCGGGCGGCCGCGCCGACGGCTTCGACGGTTCCGGCGAAATCCATGCCGAGGATGGTTCGTCGCGATCGCCCGGCGCCGATCAGCAGCCGTACCAGTGTCGGGTGAAGGAGTTCGCCGCAATCGGTCCGGTTGACCGTCGCGGCATGGACCCGGACCCGCACCTGGTCTGATCCGGGCACCGGCGCCGGGACGTCGCATACCTCGATCACGCCGGGTGACCCATAACGCGCGATCGTGGCGGCCTTCATC
>VBPB01000280.1:3818-4339 GCA_005893365.1 Candidatus Eiseniibacteriota bacterium | reverse complement strand
CGCCGTCGTCGAAGGGAACAGCTGGGCGTCGTGGGACGGGGCCGGCACGACGGGGCTGGATGCGCTCGGGTCCTCAAGCGCCAGGCTGCATCTCTCGCTGGACGATACCGCGACCGTCCGTGTGCATGTGCGCTGGTCGGGGGCCGGGGACGGCGGGGAGCACTCGTCCACGATCTGGGCGACCTTGCGATCCTGTGATGCCTGCCCCGACCTGCTGCACCAGCCCGAGATGCCGCTGACGGCATCGGCCCCCACCGGAGACGAGACGATCTTCCTGGCGCTCTCGCCAGGGCTCTACCGCCTGGACATGAGCACGAGAGATGAGGTTGGAACCCTGCTGGGTCCGAGCTGGTCGAGTGGCGGCGTCCGGACAGACTTGTTCCTGGTTTCGTTCGAGACCACCTCCGTATCGCCACTGGGCGGCCCCGCGGTCGCGGTGGACCTCGGGGCGGCGCATCCCAATCCGTCGCGAGCGCGTGTCGCGCTCGAGCTGTTGCTTCCGATCGACGGGCGGGTGGTCA
>VBPB01000280.1:0-3799 GCA_005893365.1 Candidatus Eiseniibacteriota bacterium | reverse complement strand
TTCCGTCCGGGCGGCAGCAGCTCGAGTGGGATGGCGCCGACACCTCGGGACAGGCCGTCCGTCCTGGCGTCTACTTCGCGCGCGTGCAGGTGAACGGCACCGCACTCGTCGCTCGGCGCATCCTGCGGGTCGAGTAGACCGGTCACCGGGCCTCAGGGGGCGGATGACGGCGTCTCGGAGTCGGCGACCGGCAACTACCGTACCCACCGACCCCTCCGCCCTCCGCGCCGCGCGCGCGCTGTGGGTGGCGCTCGCGGTCCTCGCCCTCCTGCGCGCGGCGTTCGCGTTCGTGCCCGCGATGTGGGGCTGGGGGTTCGACCTGCTCCGGTTCGTGGCGCCCGGGCCGGGGTGGGCGCTGTGGGCGCTCGCCGCCCTGGCGCTGGCGCGGCCGCTCGCGCGCCGCGCGCTCCCGGCCTTCGAGGCGCTCGGCGCCGCGCTCGACCGCTCGGCGGCGCTGGCGTACACCGTCTGGGGCGCGGGGGCGGCGCTGCTCGCCTGGTGGCTGCCCGACCGGCTGCGGTTCGTGGGCGACTTCCTGCTGCGCTTCGGCACCGCCGAGCATGCGCTCAAGCCCGCGGCCCTGTTCCCGCAGGCGCTGCCGCTCGACGTGTTCCTCCACTACGGGCTGGCGCGCTGGCTCGACGCGGCGTTCGCGATGGACGTCAACACCAGCGCGCGGCTGCTGGGGGCGCTCGAGGCCGCACTGCTGGCGATGATCGCGGTGGGGTTCGCGCGCGCGGTGGCGCTGCGCGGGGCCGCCGCGGTGGCGGCGACGGCGGTCGTCCTGTTCGGCGGCTACCTCGGCATGTTCACCGGCTACGGCAAGGCCATCGGCGAGGTCGCCCTCCTGACCGCCTGGATGGCCGTGCTCGGCCTGCGCGTCCTGCGCGGCCAGGGCGGACTGCTGGCGCCCGGCGTTTGCGTGGCGGCGGGCCTCACGCTCCACCGCTCGACGCTGGGCCTGCTGCCGGCGCTCGCCCTCTGCTGGGCGTTCGCGTTGCGCGGAGCCGAGGCGCGCGCCACATGGCGGCGCCCCACCACCTGGCTCGCCGTGGCGCTGCCGCTCGTGGCGCTCGCGGTGATGAGCCCGCACATCCTCGCCACGTTCGCGACCATGGACTCGGTGCACTTCACGCCGCCCGAGGTGGCCCGCTCGGGCGGCATCCTCGGTGCGATGTTCGCCGGCGCGCGCCCGGCCGACCTGCTCGACATCGTCGCCCTGCTCTCGCCGCTCGCACTCGCCGCTCCCTTCGTGGCGCTGGCCGGGCGCGGGTTGCCGGGGCGCGAGGCGGCCCTGCTCGGGTCGCTGGCCCTGCCCTGGCTCGCGATGCTGCTCCTGATCCATCCCCCGCAGGGGATGTTCCGCGACTGGGACGACTTCGCCGCCGCGGCGATGACGCTCTCGCTCCTCACCGCCTGGCTGTTCGCCGCGGTGGTGCGCGGCGCGCCCGGCTGGGCGTGGCTGAGCGTGCCGGTGACGCTCGGCGCCCTGGCCCCTTCGGCGCAGTGGCTGATGCACAACGCCGACCTCGAGCGCGGGCTGGCGCGGGTCGAGGCGTACCTCGCCGAGCCGCCCGCGCGCCAGGTCGAGGAGCGCGCCAAGACCTGGGACTTCCTCGGCATCCGCTACGCCCAACTCGACCGCTGGGACCGCTCGGCCGCGGCGATGCGCCAGGCCGCCGAGCTGGCGCCCAGCCCGCGCGTGCTGCTCCAGTGGGCCTCGGCCGAGCAGGCGCGCGGCGCCGACGCCGAGGCGCAGGCGGTCTATCGGCGGCTGGTGACGGTGGCTCCGGACGAGGGGCGCGGCTGGTACGGTCTCGCCTTCGTCTCGTGGCGGCTCGGGGACTGGCGCGAGTGCCGCCGCGCGGCCTATCAGGTCTTGCGTCTGCGCCCCGGCGATCCGCAGGCGCTGGCGATCATCGCGCAGGCGGACCGGAGGGATTCGACGCGGGGCGGGGAAGCGCGATAGGGAGCTTGTGGTGCAGCGACGCCCGCGCGCCGGGGCGCGGCCACGTCATCGGGCTCTCTCCAGGCGGGACCGGAAGGCCCGCTCCCGTCGCTCGTCCCGGACTTGATCGAAGTAGAAGTGCCGGAGGTTCCGGTAGTCCTCCCGGACCCGCGCGTCGCTCACCTGGTCCATGCGCCCGATGTAGACGTCGAGGCGGGGCAGGAAGTCGGGGAAGCGAGCCCCGCGCGCTCACCCGCCCACGCTTGGGGAGGTTCTGCCGTGCGATGGTCCGGTCCGTGAGCCCGGTCTCGCCCTCGATCGCCACCCAGGGCCGCGCGTAGTAGATCATGCGCGCCTGCGCCCCCATGAACACCACGCGGATCGGGAGCCGGTCGAAGTAACGACGCAGCGCCTCGCCCTGCTGGCGCACGCGTGCGCAGAACTGCGGCGAGTAGGCCTCCCATTCGTTGGAGATCCCCGCGACCCGCTCGCCGCCCCGCATGGGTGGGGGCGTGAGCACGATCGCCGCCGCGGCGGCGGGAACGAGCAGGACCTCGGTCCACCGCCCGCGCGGTCGCCAGCGGTACAGCCCCAACTCGAAGAGGATCAGGTAGAACGGCGTGGCGGGGATGAGGAAGCGGGCGAACATGAAGTCGCCGCCGATCCGGGCCACGGCAAGCGTGGCGACCACGGCGAAGCCCGCCGCGAGGCCCGAGCGATCGGACCATTCGCGGCGCAGGTTCATGGCGATGGAAGGGCTGCGGCGCAGCGCGACCGCGGTCGCCAAGACCAGTGGGGCCGCCGCCAGGAGTGCCCAGTACCGTGCGAAGTAGAGTCCGACGTACGTCCCACCCTGGCCGTACCACGCCCGGCCGATGGATTTCGCGTACCAGGGGTTGGGGAACCAGTCCCCGTAGTAGGCGAGCCTCCAGGCGAGAAACGGGGCGTAGACCGCCGCGAAGGCCACGGCGAAGACCAGCGCCGGACGCAGGGCCGGGCGCCGCGCCCGCAGCAGGAACAGGCCCGCGACGCCTGCGAACACGAGCCCATCCGGGCGGGTGAGCGAGCCCGCCGCGAGGGCGAGCCCCGCCAGAGCCGCGGCCGGGGCTCCATGCCCCTCCACCAGCAGCACGTACCCGCACAGGATCAGGAGCGTGAAGAGGGAGGTCTCGAGCCCGCCGCTGGCGAAGATGGTCCAGTCCGGATGAACCGCGCCCAGCAGCGCCGCGGCCGGCAGTGCGGTGGCCGCGGCTCCAAAACGCCGGCGCAGCCCAAGGGTCTGCGTCCCGAGCAGGGCGAGACAGACCCCATAGGCCGCGATGCCCGAGGCGATGGACCACCGCTCGGGATCCCGTCCGAGACGGATCCCGAGTGAGCACCAGAGCGTCCAGAGGAAGTTGCTGTAGCCTTCGACACGCTCGCCCGGGTTGAAGACGAGCCCCAGCCCGTGCGCGAGATCGTCGGCATAGCGGAAGGAGATGAAGGCGTCGTCACAGGTCCACGCCCGGCGCCACGCGACGGCGATGCCGCACAGGACGGCGAGGATCGTGACGATCTGGGCGGCGCGCCCGGTGGGCGTCGCGGCGGGGGGACCAGGGTCCGGGTCCGTGGGGGTCCCGCCGCCGCCGCCGGATTCCGGCGTCATAGACGGATGGGCGCTGGGATCCGCACGTCCTCCCCGACCTGGACGGCCTCGTCCCAAATCGGCCGCATCCCGGTCGCCGCTCCCTCTCCAGGAGCGGCACCTTCCCCCCACGCAGCGAATGGCGGACGGATCCTCGGTCTCATGCGCGGCCAGGGGGTACACCCGCTGGAATCAGCCCCGCCAGGGCCCGTCGTGACCTCGAGCGG
>VBPB01000279.1 GCA_005893365.1 Candidatus Eiseniibacteriota bacterium | reverse complement strand
GGGAGGCGCTGGCCACGCTTCCGGCCCAGCGGCTCGCCGGCTACGGCTACACGGCGGCGACCACCCAGGACTCACTGCCCGGGAGCAACCCCTACACGGCTTACTTCATCAGCGCCCTGACCTCGAACATCGACGTGTTCTACTCCTCCGCCGTCGACAGTGGGTATTCCGTGGACAACATCCCACCGGAAGCCCCGGGCGGACTCGCGGGCGCTCTCCAAGCCGGCGGCTTCTCGCTCCAATGGGACCCCTGCGCCGCGACGGACCTCGACGCCTATCGCGTCTATCGGGGGGCAACGGCGGACTTCGTCCCGAGCGCAGCAACCCTGATGGCGACGTCCAAGGACCCGGGCTGGACCGATCCCAGCGGTCATGGGCAGTGGTTCTACAAACTATCCGCGGTCGACATCCACACCAACGAGAGTGACTTCGCTCTGCTCACGCCGATCTCGCCGGTCGGGATCGATTCACCTGCGGCGGTGTTCGAACTCCGCGGCTCCCGCCCGAATCCGTCCGTCGATGGGCGGTTGAACGTCTACTTCTCGCTCGAGCGAGGTGCGGGGGCGCGGCTGGAGGTAATCGACCTCGCCGGGCGACGGATGTTCTTGAAGGACCTGTCCGCCTGGGGGCCCGGCAGTCACGTGCTGACGCTCGGCGAAGGGAAGCCGCTCTCACCAGGGGTCTACTTCGTGCGCTTGTTCCAGGACCGCAGGGTGCGCGAATCGAAGGCGGTCGTGACCCGGTAGCGACACGCGTCGAAATCGAAGCGAAGGGCGCGCGCCTGGGATCGGCGGCCGCCCTTCGCGCGGATGGCGACGCGCTCCCTCCGCCCCCTAACCTCCCAGCCACACGCGACCGATGGTGAACAGGATCTTCCACCCCGCGCCGAGCACGCCGCGGACGGTGCCGGAGATCTTGGAGCGGCCGCGCCGCCGCCGGTAGCGCACCGGCACCTCGACCACGGTGAGGCCGGCCCGCGCGGCGCGCGCTTGCATCTCCACCGTCCAGCCGTAGTCGCGGTCGCGCATGCCGAGCGACTCGAACGCCTGCCAGCGGATGGCGCGGAACGGTCCCAGGTCGGTGGCCCGCAATCCGAACAGCGCCCGCAGCAGGATCGCCGCGAGCCCGGTGCCGAACGCCTGGACCGGCGTGAGCGAGCCACGCTCGCGCTCCCCAAGCGTGCGCGAGCCGATCACCAGCGCCGCCCGGCCCGCCAGGATGGGCGCCAAGATGTCGTCGAGTTGCCGCGGGTCGTCGCTGTGGTCGGCATCGAGGAATACGACGATCTCGGGCGGCGAGCGGCGCAGATGGGCGAGCCCGGCGAGGCAGGCGGCGCCGTAGCCGCGGCGCGGCTCGCGGATCACCGTCGCGCCGGCGGCGCGCGCGACCTCGGCGGTGCGGTCGGTGGAACCGTTGTCCACCACCACCACCTCGCGAACGTGGAAGCCGGGGCGCGCGGACGGTGCGTCGGGGCCTGTCCCGCCCGCCTCGGCGCTGCCGCGGCGCGGCAGCTCGGCCAGCACCGCGCCCAGCGCTTCCTCCTCGTCGAGCGCCGGGATGACGACCGCGACCGAGGCCTCGCTCACGGGCTCGCGCCGGTCAGAGGTCTTTGGCCTTCTTCCGGCGGCGTTCCTTCTCGGTCGCCGACCACTGCGGCGACTCGTAGACCAGCACGACCGAGACCCGCTCGTCTAGGGCCACGGAGAGGTGATTCGCGCCCGGGCCGAACCACTCGGAGCGGATGGTCGCGGCGCCGTCCGCCAGTGCCAGCGCCCCCCGCCCATCGTCCCGCGTGTAGGGGAACCGGAGCTGGTCCACGGTGGTGTGCTTGAGGCCGTACTTGGACTCCAGCTCGGTCACGGCATCGTCGTAGATCGCGCGTTGAGAGACATACGGGTCGCGATCCGTCTGGCCCGGCGCGGGGATCGAGATCTCCCAGCGGATCAGGCGCGAGCGATCGTCGAGCAGCGCGGTGATGGTGGTCCAGCCCTCGAACAGGTGGCCCTCGAAGTTGCGCCGGTCCTTCGCACGGCCTCCGGGGATCGCCTTGTACCCGTGGGCGGCGAGCTGGCCGGCGAGGCTGTCCGCGGGCGTGAGCCAGGGGACGCCGGCGAAGAGGTACGGACCACGGCGGCTCTTGCCCGCGGGGCTCGGGGTCGTGGGCCCCGCCAAGGCGGGCACGCCGAGGAGCGAGGCGACCAGGACGCCGAGCCCGATCACGCGCCGGATGCGCAGGGCGGCGCGCCCCACCCCTTGGGCGCGGACGAGGCGGTGGTCGCTCATCGTTGGTCGCTCCCGGCCGCCTGCCCGCGCACCGCCGCCTGGGCGCCGGCGAGACGGGCGATCGGCACGCGGAAGGGCGAGCACGAGACGTAGTCGAGCCCGGCGTGATGGCAGAACTCGACGCTGGCGGGGTCGCCGCCGTGTTCGCCGCAGATGCCCACCTTGAGCTTGGGCCGTGTGGCGCGTCCGCGTTCCACGGCCCAGGTCACCAGGGCCCCCACGCCGTCGGGATCGATCGAGACGAACGGGTCGCCGGGCAGGATGCGCCGGCCGACGTACTCGGGCAGGAACTTGCCCGCGTCGTCGCGCGAGAAGCCGAAGGTCATCTGGGTGAGGTCGTTGGTGCCGAACGAGAAGAACTCGGCCTCGCCGGCGACTTGGTCGGCGGTGATGGCGGCGCGGGGCACCTCGATCATCGTGCCGACCAGGTACTCGACCCGCACGGCGCGCTTGGTCATGACCGCCTCGGCCACCCGGCGCACCAGGGCGGCCTGGTCGCGCAGCTCGGCGACGTGGCCCACCAGCGGGATCATGATCTCGGGGATCACCCGCACGCCCTTCTGCGCGCACTCGCAGGCGGCCTCGAAGATGGCGCGCGCCTGCATCTCGGTGATCTCGGGGTAGGTGATGCCGAGCCGGCAGCCGCGGTGGCCCAGCATCGGGTTGAACTCGTGGAGCGCCTCGACGCGCTCGAGCAGGCGCTCGGCCTTCCCGAGCCGCGCGGGCTTGGGTGCTCGCTTGTTGCGCTTGCGGTCGCGCTCCCAGGCCGCCCGCAGCACGCCCACCTCGACCATCAGCTCCTCGCGCTTGGGCAGGAACTCGTGGAGCGGCGGATCGAGGGTGCGGATGGTGACCGGGTAGCCGTCCATCGCCATGAACAGGCCGCGGAAGTCGGCGCGCTGGAACGGCAGCAGCTTGGCCAGCGCCCCCCGATAGGCCTTGAGCGGGGCGGCGAGGCGCTTCTTGAGCACCGCCAGCTCCTTGCGCAGCGCCGTCGCCGCGGGCCCACCGGCCCCGTCGAGCTGGGCGGTCTTGGTCGTGACCGCCGCCTCCAGCGCCTTGGCCTCGGGCGCCGCCATGATCATGGCGACCACGTGCGGCAGCCGGTCCTGGGCGAAGAACATGTGTTCGGTGCGGCAGAGCCCGATGCCCTCGGCGCCGAACGCCCGCGCCTGCTTGGCGTCGCGCGGGATGTCGGAGTTCGAGCGCACCTTGAGGCGGCGGACCGCGTCGGCCCAGCCCATGAAGACGCCGAACTCGCCGCTCACCTCGGCCGGGATGGTCGGCGCCTGGCCCAGCATCACCCGGCCGCTCGAGCCATCGAGCGAGATCCAGTCGCC
>VBPB01000003.1:27208-30831 GCA_005893365.1 Candidatus Eiseniibacteriota bacterium | reverse complement strand
CCCTCACCATCACGCAGGGCGGCAAGACGGTCTACACGTCGGCGACCATCAGCTACTGAAGCGTTTCGCCTGAATCGGCGAAGGGCCTGAGAGTGGTGAGATTCGCCCTTGGCTCTGAGGCTGTCGAAGGACCGCAGCCCAGTGACAAGGAGGTTTCAACGTCGATGAGCCCGTGGGGTGCGTCGGGCCACACGACTGTGGCTCACGCGGCTCGACGGTAGCGCCCGGGATGCGGACCTCAGGGTCCCCGCCCGGGCGTTGCGCTAGGTTCGCGCGGGCCAAGGCCCCACGCGTCGCGTCCATCCCCGTCAGCGCCGAGTACTTCGGGGCGCGGTGGGGGAAGGGGCGGGCGGTGCGACGATGAACGCTTTCAGGTCCCGCGCCAACAGGGGCCGCGCGACGTCGTCCCCGCCGATCATGTGCCCGCTCTCGTAGCAGTGGAAGGTGACGCGGCGGGCCGCCTCGGCGGGTAGCCGCCCAGCCAGGTTCGTTCGCCCAGCAACTGTTGAACGAGTCGTACCGGCCGGCGGCCACGAACACGCGCAGGTCCGGGTTGGCGGCCAGCGCCCCCAGCACCCACGGCTGGGCGCCCGGAGGGCCCTCGCCGGCGGCGGCGTGGGCCATGGCCTCGGGGGTGACGGGGGCCGAGTCGTACGACCAGCGCTGGCCCACCGAGGGCTTGCCGGGGCCGATCACCGAGTCGGACTCGAGGTCACGATAGGCGAGGGGCGTGGCGTACTCGAGCTCTCCGTGCAGATAACGGGTGACGGGGTCGTACGCCAGCGGCGGCGTGGGGCCGGTCTGCCGCTGGTCGAATAGGTTGAGCGTCGCGCCGCGCTCGCGCAGGAGCGAGTCGCGATAGGCACGCGGCGTGATGGTGAGCGTGGCGCGGTCGATGGCGGTGGGGGCGAGGCCGATGAAGTGCGCCAACTCCGTGGCGAGCGTGTCGCGCTCGAGGTCGGACAGGTCCGCCACGCGGGCCAGGGCGGGGGCGTAGCGCTCGACCGCCCAGCGGCGGGCGACCTCGCTGAGCGTGTCGGGGGCGTGGCTCACGTCGTGGGCGAGCCGGTCGTGGTGGAGCGCCACGAGCGCCCAGCCCGGGACGCGCAGGGCCGTGCGGATCTCGGTGGGTTGGAGCGGGCCCACCGGACAGCCGCCCGAGATCAGGACGATGCCCGCGACCGGCTCGCCGCGCGCGCCCAACCGTTCGGCCACGGCCGCGGCGCGCCAGGTGCCGAAGCTCTCACCCACCAGATAGAGCGGCGCGCGTAGAGCGTCATGCTGCTTGCGCCAGGCGCTCACGAACTGGGCGGTCGCGGCGAAGTCGCCCAGGGTGCTGTAGAAGCGCGGCTCGTCGGCGGCGGTGGCGGCGCGGCTGTAGCCGGTCCCGATCGGGTCCATGAACACCAGGTCGGCGACCCCGAGCAGCGTGGCGTCGTTGTCCACCAGGCGCGGGCCGTCCACGCGCCGGGGGCCGAGGCCCTCGAGATGGAGGCGGAGCGAGTTGGCGCCGGGCCCGCCGTTCCAGATGAATGCCACCGGGCGCGGCGCCCCGCTCGGCTTGACGCGATAGGCCACGTAGAAGATGGCGCCGCTCGCGGCACCGGTCGCGGAGTCGTTCAGCGCGATGCGACCGGCCTCGGCGGTGTACTTGAGCATCTGGCCGTCGAGTTGGATGAGATGGGTCGTCGTGACCGGGCCGTCCGCGGGCGCATGCGCCGGGGCGGCCGTCGCCGCCCGAGAGCACGTCACGAGCGTGGTGACGGCCGCCAGCAGAGCGGTGGCCGCGCGCAGACGGGCGGGAGGCGCCGGGGGGAGCGACATCGGGGCCAATCTACCTCATCGCGCCCCGGCCGCCGCCTACCCGACTATCGCGCGACGGCCGGCCGTCATCCGGAAACTCGCGCGATCTTGAGGCTCACCGTGTATTCGTGGCTCGCCCCGGCCGCGGGCTCGATGCTCATCGTCCCGGTCCAGGGCTTGCCGTCGTGGCCGGCGAAGCGCCAGGTTCGCGGCCCAGCCGTGGCCGCGCGGGTCGCGGCCGGCACGCTGACCCACTTCCCCTTGCTCGCCAACTCGTGGTCGAGGTAGGCGAGGAGCGAGTCGGCCCCGAGGGTCGAGCGGCCGTGGATCACCATCTCCCAACGATCGGTGTCGCCCTGCGTGCGAACCACATCCCACGTGCCGATGGGGTCCATGTCGACCTGGGGGATGAGCCGGTCCGCCAACGCCCCGCGCGCGAACTTGGCGCGCGTGGCCCAGTCGTACTCCTCGCCCAGGGCGACCTCCTGCGCGTAGCCGGCGCCCTTCTGGCGCTCGACCAGGTGCAGGGCGCCATCGATACCGGCCGACAGGCCGGCAGTGGTGATGATGTGGCCGTTGTCGACGAAGCGCTGGTCGTCGACCACGCGCACCTTGGGGAACTGCGTGCGCAGCCGCTCGAGGTTGCCGGCGGTGGTGGTGGCGGTGAGCCCGTCGAGCAGCCCGGCGCTCGCCAGGATGAAGGCGCCGTTGCACACCGACATGGTCTGCTGCGTCTTGGCCGACGTGGCCCGCAGCCACGCCAGCGTCGAGTCGTCGTGCTGGGCGCCGAACACGCCGCCGCCGGGGACGACCAGGATGTCGGGCTGCGGGGCGTCGGCGAACGTGTACTTGGGTACCAAGGTCTGGCCCATCGCCGAGGTGACGGCGGTCTTGGTGGCGCCCACGGAGTACACGTCGAAGCCGGCGGCGAAGACCAGGATCGCGACCCGCGGTTTGGTGGAGGGGGCCGGGGCGCCCTTCGCGGCGGCCTGCTCCACGAGCGCCATCCCGCACTTGGGACAGACGCCCGGGGCGTCGAACACGGTGGCGTCACAGGGCAGCCCGCAAGGCACGCAGACGTAGCGCGCGGCGGCCGCAGCGGCCGGGGTCGCGAAGGCGCCCAGCGCCGCCAGGGCGCACAGGACGGCCAGCGCGCACAGGGCGATCCAGAGGATGGTGGCCGGCCGGACCAGGGACCTGAGTTGGACGGATCTCATCGAGTGCCTCCGTTGCGGGCGATTCCGGCGCCCGGCGGAGTGCCGGCGGGGTCGGAACGGTTGAAGCGCTGCCGATAGTGGCCCGGTGCGACCCCGACGTGCCGCACGAATACGCGGCGCATGGACTCCAGGTTGCCGAAGCCGCTGGCGTCACAGACCGCCTCCAGCGCCTGGGAGGTCTCCTCGAGCAGGCGGCGGGCGGTCTCGACCCGGGTCGAGGTGACGAAGCGGGCGGGGGTCATGCCCACCTCCCGGGTGAACACGCGGGCGAAGTTGCGCGGGCTCATCCCCACCCGGCAGGCGAGGGCGGCCGCCGACAGGTCCTCGCGCGGGTGCTCGATGATCCAGGTCTGGAGGTCGCGCAGGGGCTCGCGCTCGGCGAACTGGACGGCGAGCTGGGCGCTGAACTGCGACTGGCCGCCGGGGCGCTGCAGGAACATCACCAGCGCCCGGGCGACGGCCAGCGCCACCTCGCGGCCGTGGTCCTCCTCGACCATCGCCAGCGCCAGGTCCATGCCGGCGGTGACGCCGGCGCTGGTGGAGATGGACCCTTCGCGCACGTAGATGGTGTCCGGCTCGAGTCGGACCGTGGGGTAGCGCCGG
>VBPB01000003.1:15907-27136 GCA_005893365.1 Candidatus Eiseniibacteriota bacterium | reverse complement strand
GAGCCCGGGGTGCGCGCGGTACTTCTCGGTGCCGCGGCCGCCGGCGATCAGCAGCGTGTCGATGCCGGGGCCGGCCTGGTCGAAGCGGCGGTCGGCATGGATGCGCAGGCCGGAGGAGGTGGTGAGGGCCCCGCGGGTGAGGCCGAGGATCTCGACGGTGTACGCGTCATCGCTGCGCCGGCCATTGTCCTTGAGCCAGCGCGCCGTGCGCGAGAACACCTCGAGCGGGCCCATGACGTCCAGCACCTGGATGTCGGGGTAGGCGAGCATCGCCACGCGCCGGGTGCGGGTCGTCGTGACCAGGCGGCTTCGCCAGGCTCTCGTGCGTATCGACATGCCACGAGAGTGGGGGCGGCGGGAGAACGGCACAATGACAATGTTCCCACGAATCCTGCCAATGCCGACTCGGCCGCCCGCCCCGCCCGGGAGGGGTCCGCGGTCCGAGATGGGAGTCTCCGCCCCGGCTCACCGCACGCGGACGATCCTCTGGCGCCAGTCCTGGCCCGCGGCCTCGAGCCGCACGAAGTAGGCCCCGGCCGCGACCGTGCGGCCCTCGTCGCCACGGCCATCCCACTCGATCGTGTGCGGTCCGGCCGCGAGCGGCACCCCGCGCAGGAGGCCGCGGACGCGCCGGCCCTGCATGTCGAAGACCGTGAGCGACGCCGGGCCGCCGTGCGCCAACGTGAAGTCGACGGTGGCGGCGGCTCGGAAGGGGTTGGGATAGATGGCGCGCAGGCCGAGCGGCGCGGCGCCGCCGGTCGGGGTCACGGCGGTCACCGGGTGCGAGCTGGGGTCGGCGGGATCGGTGCCGGCGGCGAGCTCGTCGGCGTCCATGAACCCGTCGCGGTCGCGGTCGAGCGCGCAGCGCGTGCCTGAGCCTGAGGGCACACCGGTCACCGTCAGCTCGTGCCCCGACGCGGCGAGCGCGATCATCTGGGCGCGGCTGATTGGGGCTTCGGACGAGAGGTCGGAGCGCCAGGCGCCGTTCTGGAAGAGCCAGCCGCGCGGGGTCGTGCCGACGCGGCCCTTGGCGATCAGGTCGCAGGTGCCGAGGGCCGCCTGCGACTCCAGCGTGTCCATGCGGGCGCTCAGGGTGGGGTCGGCGTTGTTGGCGCCGTTGAACGTGAGCTGGTAGCCGACCGCGGGGGCCATGCCGGTGTCGAAGCTGAGCAGGAAGCGCTCGAGGTCGCGGCGCTTGGCGTCGGGGTTGGTGCCGAAGTTGAAGCCCGGGAACTGGAGGAAGTCGAAGAGGTTGTCGACCGAGCCGTCGTGGGTGTAGCCGAACCCGCGCTTGTTCACCACGCCGATCGTGTCCTTGAAGCCGGTCTTCTTGTAGAGGTTGCGCAGCTGCGGGACCTTCATGTCCTGGGGCGCCAGCAGCGCGGCCTTGTCGATGACCTGGCCGTTGGTGCCGGTCGGCAGCGCGTGGCAGTCGACGCACCTGAGCGGCCCGTCCACCGCCGTGTTCATGAAGAACTGCCGGCCGCGCTCGGCGCTCGGCTGTCCCACCGGCGCGTCGGGGAAGGTGCGGTCCAGGTTCTGGTACGGGTTGGGCGGATAGGCGAGCGGCATCACGAAGTCGCTGAAGGCGACCATCTCGCTGTCGGGCAGCTGGGTCGCGCGCCCCATCAGGCTCACGAACGCGCCGTTGAACGCGGTGAGGTCGGCCCGGTCACCGCGCCAGTGGAGCACGCCGGTGTTGGTCAGGCCGCGCAGGCTCTGCGTGACCATCGGGCCTTTCATGGGATGGAAGCCGCTGAGGTTGGGATCGAGCATCCCGGGCGGGGGCGGGGCCATGGCGCCCTGCGGGTTGCCCAGTTCCCAGACGAAGTTGTCGAAGTCGCCGAACAGATGGCACGAGGCGCACGCCTGCTCGCCGTGGCCCGAGGTGAAGCCGCCGTAGAAGAACTTCCGGCCGTTGACGATGGCATCGGGCGTGGGATCGAAGCCGATCGCGGTGACGGCGACGCTGGCCAGGCTCGCGGTCGAGAGGGTCTGGAGCTGGTTGTGGAACCGGCCCACCACGTAGAGCCGCGGCCGCGTCGGATCGGCGACCAGACGATGGTGCCCGCGCCGGCGGGATTGACCACGCCGAGCTTGTTGGTGGCGAGCGAGGTCACGAAGACGCGCTGGCCGTCGGCCGACCAGCACACGCCGGTCGGCATGCCGAGCGCCGAGTCGGCCTCGGACTGGGGGCCCGGTGAGACGGCGTAGTTGACCTGTGGGTCGAGGCCGATCAGCGTGCGCGCCTGGTTGAAGGCCGGGATGACGGCGAGCCGCTGTTCGGTCATGTGGCCGCGCACGTTGGGCTCGAGCCGGATCTCGAGCTCGGCGTAGGTCCCGGTCACGGCGAGCGCGCCGGACACCGGGTTGGTCGCCGCGCCCATCATGATGCTGGCGATGTCGGAGCGCGTCGCCTTGAGGGTGTTGGTGGTGGCGTTGAGATAGACCACCTCGTTGAGCGGCACCTGGTAGGGGATCTTGGAGTCCCACAGGTGGCCCGCCGAGTCGGTCCAGTGCTGGTTGTTCTTCTTGAGCATGAGGCCGGTCTTGGGCGAGGGCGGGAGCCCCGGCGCCAGCGGCGGGTTGGGCGGCGGCAGCGAGTCGCCGGCCTCGGCGGCCGAGAGCGTCGTGGACTGGGCGCTCGAGTCGAAGACGTCCACGATCACCTCGCTGCCGTCCAGGTTGCGGGTGAGGGCCCGCGGCATGCGCCCCGCGATCGGGATCACGACCGGGGCGGCCGCGAGGTTGGCGGGGTCGTAGACCTTGACCGCGTCCTCCTGCGAGACGCTCACGTACGCCTTGTTGGCGGTCCCCGCGAACACCACGTCGCTGGGCTCATCCCCGACGCGCAACGTGGCGCGGGTGTGGAGCGTGGTGAGGTCGACGATGCTCACGTCGTCGGAGAGGTTGTTGACCACCCACGCCTCGCCGTTGGTGCGCGCGGCGACCGAGACCGGCTCGAGCCCCACCGGGATCTCGGCGATCCGGACCGGGCTCACCCCGGTCACGTCGAACACCGAGAGCCGCGCGTCGGGGGTGTTCACGACTAGCAGGCGCGTGCCATCTGGCGTCATCGCAGCCGGATGCACATGGCTGCTCTCAAAATGCACGAAGTCGGGATTGACGGCCACGTGCGAGACCAGGTGACGCGGCCAGGCCAGGAGCCCGAGCGCCAGCGTGGCGATGGCGAGCAGGAGGGGAGCGCGACGCATGATGACTCCAACGGTTGCGGCCTCGTCGAGGCGAGGCGACGATGGGGGTTTTCCAGACCGGATCGGAGTCCAGGGGAGGTGATGGGCTTCCCCGCGGGCGCTCTCCGCGTCCATGACTCGCAAGGACCGGGCCGCGGCCGGGGGCCTCATGTCTCTGGGGAAAGCTTACGCTCGGGGCGGGCCAACCTCCAGTGGGATTTCACCCACCGTGCGTCGGAGCAAAACCCGGTCGGCGGGGGAGGCCCGCTCACCGTCGCGACTTGGCGAGGCGATGGCGCCGCACCAGCATGCATACCGGCTAGCCTTCGCCGCGTTCATTCGCGTCGCCGTCGGGGGCGTGGCTCACCGGGGAGTGCGCGGGTGGGTCGCTCGCGGGGAACGACTCATCGAGGCTCTCGTCCAGGCGATCTTCGGTCTGCGGCGTGGGAGGGGACGGAGTCGTCTTCTCTCCCCGCTTCGGGGCTCCACGCCGGCCACTGCCCTCGTCCTGTTTCTGATCCATCCGTTCCGACTCCTGGGCATCGCCCCATCATCGGGGGCGGCCCCGCGGCCTCAGGGGATCGAGGTCTGCCGCATCGCCACCACCTGCCGGCGGCCGGCGCGCCGGACGAACACCCGCGCGTACGACCGGAGAGCCTGACCCCCATGATAGCGTGGACGGCCGCGATGAGCCCAATCCAATCGCTCGGTCTGGTCCTGGCGGGTCTCGCCATCGGCGCCCTCGGCACGCTGATCGGCGCCGGCGGGGGGTTCATCCTGGTCCCGCTGCTGGCGATCCTCTACCCGCGCGAGCGGGCGGCGATCCTGACCGCCACCTCGCTCGCCGTGGCCTGCGCCAACGCGACCTCAGGCTCCTTCGCCTACGCGCGCCGGCGGCGGGTGGACTTCCGATCCGGCCTGATCTTCGCGCTGGCCGGCCTGCCGGGCGCCATCCTGGGCGCCTTCGCCACGCGCTCGCTGGACCGCGCCGTCTTCGACCCGCTGCTCGGCACCGTCCTGATCTTGGGCGCCGGGTTCATCCTGTTCCGGGCCCAGGTCGCGCCCGGGCCGGTCGCCACGGCGGGCGCGCGGCGGCTGGTCGAGCGCGACGGCACGGTCCACGCGTACACGCCCCGGCTCGGACTCGGGATCGTCCTCAGCGCGATCGTGGGCTTCGTGTCGAGCCTGCTCGGGATCGGCGGTGGCATCATCCACGTGCCGATCATGGTGTACGCGCTGGGATTCCCGACCCACATCGCCACCGCCACCTCGCACTTCGTGCTGGCGCTCCTGGCGCTGGCCGGCGTGCTGGTCCACGGCTTCACGGGCAACCTCACCCCCGGGCTCGCGCGCACCGTGCCGCTCGTCGTCGGCGTGCTGGCCGGGGCGCCCTTCGGGGCCTGGCTCTCGTCGCGCCTGCACGGACGCTGGATCCTTCGCGGCCTGGCGATCGCCCTCGCCTCGGTCGGCGTGCGGTTGCTGCTCTTCCGCTGAGGCGCGGCTACGCCGCGTCGCGCCGCCGCCGCCGTCCGGCGAGGAAGACCGCCACGCCGGCCAGATTGAGGACCAGCGAGACGCCGATGAGCTTGGCGGCGAAGACGACGCGGTTCTCGACCTCGACGATCGGGACGATGGTGAGCGCGATGTAGAGCAGCGACACGAGTACCCCCGAGGCCGAGGCGACCCGCAGCCAGAGCGGGGCGCGCAGCCCGATCCGCCCGGCCGCGAACAGCGGGATGGCGAACAGGACCACGTAGGTCAGGGCGTAGAAGATGCCGGCCGCGTTGTCGAGCAGCTGGAACGCCTCCTGCATGCCGACGCCGCTGATGCCCAGCAGGCCGAACGCGAGTGCCGCGGCGCCCACCACCAGGATCGAGTTGACCGGCGTCTGGTAGCGGGCGTGGAGCCGGGTGAACCAGGCGGGGAGCAGGTCGTCCCAGCCGGCCACCATCGGCAGGCGCGCGTTGGCGGTCAGGTAGATGCTCATCAGCGCGACCAGCCGGCCGATGAGCGCCAGGATCGCCAGCGACACGATGGTGCTGGCGACCGCGCCGAACGGCGCGAACCCGCGGCTCAGGACCTGGGCGATCGGGCCGATGAGATCGACCTCGTCGGGGCGGACGAAGGCGAGCACCGAGGCGGTGCCGAGGATGAACATCAGCGCGATGATCGGGGCGGCGATGATGACCGAGCGGCCGATGTTGCGCGCCGGGGTGCGGCACTCGCCCGCCAAGATGGCGACGTATTCGAACCCGGTCAGCGCCCCCAGCGCCAGCTTGCTGAAGATGTTGAGGTGCTTGGAGAAGAGCCCCGGCGTGGAGAACGAGAGGGAGGGGAGCGCGAAGGCGAAGGGGTGATAGGCGACGGGCCTTCCCCGCAGCAGGCTCACGATCGGAAGCGCGATGAGCGTGAGGAAGGTGAGCATCAACAGCACGCCCCCCGCGTTGTGCACCCACTTGCCGATGCCGAGCCCGCGGGTCGCGACCCAGACCAGTGCCCCCACCAGCAGACAACTGAACCCCGTCACGAACCCGCCGCTGTGCGCCATCCAACGCGCCCCCGGCCCGAGGGCGTAGGAGAGATTGGTGACCACCGTCAGTCCGATGCCTGACATCACCAGGATGGCGAAGATCCACAGATCCCAGGCCACCATGAAGCCGACGAAGTCGTTGAAGCCGAGCTTGGCCCACTGGTAGAGCCCGCCTTCGAGCGGCATCAGCCGATTGAGATGGATGACGACCGCGGCGAGCGGCAGGTAGAAGGTGAGGATCGCCAGCAACCAGAAGAAGAGCTGGGTGGGGCCCAGCTTGGCGGCGGTGCCGACCCAGATGGTGCCGACCACGAAGACGATTTGGGTGAGGACCAGGTCCAAGAGCCCGAGTTCCTTGCGGAAGACGGCACTGCGCTCCTCGACCCGATGCTCGGCACGGTCGAGCGCCGCGAGCGCGCGGTCCGGCTCAGCGGCTGGGCGGTCCGTCATGCGACGCCTCCGAGGGACGGCTCAGAAGATGCCGGGCACGAGCGCCCAACTCCGGCGGCGGTAGTCGTCATAGGCGTCGCCGAAGGTCGCCCGCAGGCTCGCCTCCTCGATCGGGATCTTGCGGGCGTAGGCGACGATCATGATCGCGAGACCGGCCAGCGCATGCGTCCGGCCCGCCACCAGTGCGGTGCCGGCGGTCATCCCCAACATGGCGGTATAGATGGGGTGGCGCAGCACGCGGTAGGGGCCGGTGCGCACGAGCTCGTGGTCCACCTTGGCGGCGATGATCCCGCTCCAATGCCGCCCGAGATGGCGCCGCGCCCAGGCGGCCAGCGCGAACATGCCGGCCTGGAGTGCGAGGCCGACCGCGGCCCACGCCGCGGTGTCGGGGAGCCAGCGCGTGCGCAGGCCGGGCAGGCGCAGGAACAGCAGCAGGAGGGAGAGGTTGAGCAGGTTCTGATGCAGCGCGCGCGAGGCGGCCGGCTCGGTGCTGCGGGCGGCCGAGGCGGTCCGCGCAGCGCGGCTCCAGTAGACCAGGAACGCGATCCAGAGTGCCGCCGAGACCCAGAGGCACGACGCGCCGAAGGCGGGGCGCGTCCTGACGATGAGCGCCACCATGAGGCCGACGATGGCCAGCAGGGCGAGCAGCGCCGCGCCACCGGTCAATCTCAAGGTGCCGATCTGCACCGTGGTCGTCGGCCGGTGGTGCGTCGGGTCGTGCGTCGGGTCGTGCGTCGGGTCGCGCGTCGGGGGGCTCGTCGGGTCGGTCACCGCGGTAGCCTAGCGTGCCACCTGCCAAAGGCAAGGGCTTGTCGCGGCGCCCGCCGGTTTGCTAGCGTGCCGCCTTCGCGCCGGCGATGCGTCGTCGGCGGTCGAGGCTCGATCACCCCTGCGGAGGATGAACATGAAGACTCGCGTGTTGCTGTGCGTGGCGCTGCTTCTGATCGCGGCCGGTATGGCCGGAGCCCAGGAACCGAAGCCGGCGACGCACACGGCCTCCGCCGCCAAGCCCAAGGCCGCGGCACCCGCCATGGACCCCAAGGCCATGGAAGCGATGATGGAGAAGATGGCCGCCCCCGGGCCGAATCACGAAGTGTTCAAGGGCATGGAAGGCGAGTGGAACCAGACCGTGGTGTGGACGATGGATCCGTCGCAGCCGGCGCAGGAGTCGCACTCGGTCGCGACCGTCAAGAGCATCCTGGGCGGGCGCTACTCGCAGGAGGAGACTACCGGCGAGGTGATGGGCAAGCCGTTCAGCGGCATGGGGCTCGTGGGCTACGACAACATCCTCAAGAAGTACGTCGGCATGTGGGTCGACAACGCGGGCACCGGGATCATGACCGAGGAGGGGACCGCGGACGCCAGCGGCAACGTCATCAACTGGATCGGCAAGATGTCCGACCCGACCACCGGCAAGATGGGCAGGTCGCGCATGGTCTGGCGGAAGGTGGACGACAACAAGCACACCTTCGAGATGTACTCGAACGGCCCGGACGGCAAAGAGTTCAAGATGATGACCATCACCTACGACCGGAAGATGTAGTCATAAGTGCAGGTCCCCGTGGGCCTCGCGCCACGGGGACCTGCTCCCGGTGGGCGCGCGCGTGCGATCCCGTCGGCGCCGACGACCCCTCAGGTATCACTTGAAGTCGCCTCGCCAACCACCCGCCCACGTTGGCTTCCCTCGCCAGTTCGGGCTGTTCATCCCCCATGAACCGGCGTACAATTCGCGCGATATCACATCCCTCCCCACCATGGATGGGTCCGGGCGGCGCGTTCAGGCGCCGCCCGGGCATCGCAGTTCTTCCCATTCCGAGGTGGCGAACATGGCGGTCGGCGGCGGCCCGTTCCGGTCGAGTTCCTCTCAGCGCAGCACGTCCCGGTCCTCGCTCGTGGTCGCGAGCGCCTGGCTGCTGACCCTCGCGTTGGTGGCGCTCCCGAGCCGGGTGTCCGCCGAGCAGGCCTGGTCGGTCGGCGGCGGCCGCGTCATCTTCGATTTCAACGTCCCCTACCTGCACGACCTCGGGCTCGATTTCACCGTGGGCGCGGGCCCCGTGCCGGAGCATGACGCCGATACGCCGCGTTGGTCGTTCCCGGTCCGGGCGGGCTCGGACTTCCGGTTCCGGACCGAGTACGGCATCGCGCTGCCGGCCGGCAGCCCGGGCGGCGCGCTGCGGCTGGACGCCACCATCACCGTGCGCGACCGCCGGTCGGGCCGGCAGACCCGATTCACCGACCTCGAGATCGTCCAGCTCCCGGCGCCGGGATCGGAGGTGGCGGCGGCCGAGGACGGGCCGCCCCTCGTCCTGCGCTCGGCCTCGAGCGGCCTCGTCTTCTGCCAGCTGGTGAGCGCGATGCTCGACTTCCGGCCCAAGGAGAAGCTGCTGCGCATCCACTACCTCAACGCGCGGCTCGCCAAGGAGTGGGCGGCCGCGATCGGCCGCCCCGACCTGGCCGGCCTAGTGATCGGCGGCGGCGAGCTGCGCGGCGGCGCGCGGCTGCTCTCCTCGACGGCGCCCACGCGGCCGCGGCATCCGGCGACGCTCCTGGCCGGCGTCAAGGACGTGGCCCTGGGGGCGCTGTCGAGCATCCAGCAGGTCGGCCACATCGGCACCTTCCCGACCGGCACGACGGGGATGGCGCTGTCCACGACCAGCTGCAACCTCGGCACGGCGGACGTCCCGTGGTTGGGGCCGATGCAGACCGACCATCCGATGATCGAGATGGCGATCTACCGGCTCCTCAACGGACGCTTCGAGCAGATCGGCGTCTCGTGGCTCAAGCATGGGTTCTTCGCGCAGTCCAACCACGTGTGCTCGACCTGCCAGAACCCCTCCGACGGCAGCTTCCTGGGCGTGGGTTGCTCGGACACCTACGGCGTCAACAACAACGAGGACCGGGACTACCTGGGGCCGCGCAGCGAGACCAACCCCTTCACCGGCATCTGGAACTGCGTCGGCTCCTGGTTTTCGGGCGGGCAGCCCGACTGCATCCGGCGTCAGGGCGCCGCCAACGTCTCGTCGTCCGTCGCCCATCGGCTCGCCGCCAGCGACGCCGACCTGGGCAACGCGGGCGCCACGTATTACTACGAGGCCGCGTACATCGTTCGCGCCGACGTGTCGATCCACAACAACTGGGGCTCGCGTCTGTGCACCATGAGCTGGAACGGCTCGAGCTGGACGTTCACGACCCCGAGCACCGGCAACGCCCTGGTCTCGGGCCCGGCGCTGGAGCGCTGGGGCGACCTGCGCACCTACGCCCAGGTGGCCGCCGACGACGGCCAGGTGCTGCTCGCCACCCAGGCGACCGCCCTGGGGGGCGGGATGTACCACTACGAGTACGCGCTCTTCAACCAGAACTCGGGTCGCGCCATCCGCTCGTTCAGCCTGCCGATCGCGGGGGTGAGCACCATCACGAACATCGGTTTCCACGACAACGACAACGGCGCGTCCACCGACTGGTCGGTGACCGTGGACCCCGGCGCGATCTCGTGGCATACGGCGACCTACGGCGCCAACCCGGCGGCGCCGGCGCTCGGCTTCGGCACCATGGTCAACTTCCGCTTCGACGCCCACGCGGCTCCCAGCAGCGTCACCGCGACGATGGGCATCTTCAAGCCGGGCGTGGGGACCGAGATCTCGGCGGCCACCACCGGGCCGTTCAACTCGACGACCGGCGTCGAGGCCTCGCTGGGGGGCGGGCTGCCCCGCATCACCGGCATCCGGCCCAACCCGACCACGCGCAGCGCCACCATCGCCTTCACGCTGCCCAAGGCCGGGAGCGCGCGGCTCGAGATCTACGACGCCCAAGGGCGGCGGGTGCGCACGCTGATGGATCAGGCGTACGCGCTGGGCCCGCAGACGCTGGTCTGGGACGGCAGGGCCGAGAACGGGACGCGGGTGTTCGCGGGCGTCTACCACGTGCGGCTCGAGGCGGGCGGCATCACCATCGCCAAGCCGCTGGTGGTGGTGAAGTAGGGGCGCTCGCCCCGGCGCGAGGGCGGGCCGACCGTCGCCGGCGCCGCGGCTAGCGCGCTGCCGAGATGTCGCTCGCCTCGGCGAGCCCGCTCTCGATGCGCACCTCCCGGTACACACCGTGCACGGCCGGCGGCATCATCGGCGCTTCGAGCGGCCACACCAGCGTCAGCTCCGACCGACGCGGCGCGAACGGCTCGAAGTCGAGCAGGGGATGCACCCGCGGCTCGAGACGGATCATGTACGGAGCCAGATCGCCGACCACCTGCCGCTTCATGAACTCGACGGCCGTCTCCATCTGGCCGAGCCGCATCGCGGTCGCGACCCCGAACAGCATGCCGCTCAAGCCCAGTTCCCGCGAGGTGCCGGCGCTGCGCAGCAGCTCGTGCGCGCGGGTCGGGTCGTCGGCCCGCGCGGCCAGGAAGGCCTCGGCCAAGGCCAGGTGGGACGCCTCGCAGCCGGCCGCCCGCCCGTCCGCCACCGCCCGCTCCAGGTCCTCGAGCCGACCGCGGCGGACACACCCCCAGGCGCGGGACATGTACACGGCGGTGACGTAGAACTTCTCCTGCGTCAGCTGCAAGATGCGGGCGAACAGGCGCTCGGACTCCTCCAGTCGGCCGGTCTGGTCGGTGAGGAAGGCCAGCCAGAGCAGGACGAAGGTGTGGTCCGGCTCGATGCTGACCGCGCGGCGGAGGAGCCGCTCGCACCCGGCCAGGTCGCTGTGGCGCGCCCGTTCCACGGCCAGATTGTTGATGGCCGGCACGAAGCGCGGGTTGGCGACCAGAGCGGATCTGAGTGCGGCGAGACTTCCCTCGTAGTCGCCCATGTTCCGCAGCACCAGCGCCAGCGCCTTGTGCCCCTCGGCCAGCTTCGGGTTCAACTCGACCGAACGGCGGCCCGCCGCCAGGCCGCGCTCGACCGTGGCCTTGCGGTTCTCGCCGATCCCCCATTGGAGGAACTGCCCGTGCACGTCGGCGATGCCGGCGTACGCCAGCGCGTAGCCGGGGTCGACCGCGATGGCTTGCTCGAAGTAGGCGAGCGCCGCCTCGAGACTCTCGGCGGAGCGGCGATCGTATTCCTT
>VBPB01000003.1:0-15841 GCA_005893365.1 Candidatus Eiseniibacteriota bacterium | reverse complement strand
GGCGATCGAGGAGGCGATCTCCTCCTGCACCGCGAACACGTCGTCCAGCTTGCGGTCGTAGCGCTCGGCCCAGAGATGGAATCCGTCGGCGCTGACGAGCTGGGCGGTGATGCGCACGCGGTCGGCGGCGCGCCGGATGGTCCCTTCGAGCACGGCGCGGACGTTGAGATCCCGGGCGACGCCGGGGATGTCGGCGCTCTGGCCGCGGTACCTGGTCACCGCGTTGCGCGAGGCCACCCGCAGGCCCTTGAGCTTGGAGAGGTCGGTGAGGATGTCCTCGGTGATGCCGGCGCAGAAGTAGTCGTTCTCGGGGTCCTGGCCGAGGTTCTCGAAGTAGAGCACGGCCACCGAGGGCGTCGATCCCGCCGCGCGCTCCGCGGTCGCGCGCGGCGACGACTGGTCCGTGGCGATGGACTGGAGCTCCCGCCGCAGGTCGCCCGCGTCGCGCGGCCGGTCGGCGACGCTCTTGGTCAGGCAGCGGCGCACCAGATCGCGCAGGCGCTGCGGCACTGAGGCCGGCAGGGCGTCGTAGTCGGGCTCGCGCTCGAGGATGCGGGCGATGACGTCCGAGGTGGTCTCGCCCTCGAACGTGCGCCGCCCGGTCAGGCACTCGTAGAGCACGCAGCCCAGCGCCCACACGTCGGTGCGGCGGTCCACCGCCTTGCCGCGCGCCTGCTCGGGGCTCATGTACGGGGCGGTGCCAAGGATGACGCCCGCGGCGGTGGCGCCCATCGTCAGGGTCGGGACGAACGACTGGCTCGGCGCGGGATCGGTGCCGCTCGGCGCGTTCTTGGCGAGGCCGAAGTCGAGCACCTTGACCACGCCCGCGGGCGTGAGCATGACGTTGCCGGGCTTGAGGTCGCGGTGGACCACCCCCTGCTCGTGCGCCGCGTCGAGCGCCGAGGCGACCTGGGCGCCAAAGTCCAGCGTCTCGGCGACGGTGACCGCGCCGCGGACCAGGCGGTCGGCCAGGGTCTCGCCCTCCACGAACTCGAGCGCCAGGTAGGGCGTGCCGCCCGACTCCTCGAGCCCATAGATGGTGGCGATGTTGGCGTGATGGAGCGAGGCCAGGATGCGGGCCTCGCGCTCGAACCGGGCCACCCGCTCGGGGTCGGCCGCAAATCCCTCGCCCAGCGACTTGATGGCGACCGTCCGCCCCAGCCGCTGGTCGCGGGCGCGATACACCTCGCCCATGCCGCCCGCGCCGAGCGGGCCGAGGACCTCATAGTGGCCGATGCGCGTGCCGGGGGCGAGGGGCATGGGGCGGCGAAGATAACGCATCCGCGCCGGCGGGGCACAGGCGCGGATGACGGGGATGGGGCGCCACGGCCTTGACCGACACCGGACTTGGGAACGGCGCGTGGGCGGCCTAGACTCGGCGGGTCCCAAGAGGTCGCGAAGAGGAGGCTCGGTGGCGAAGCGTCGCGGTCGCAGCGTGCTGCTCGCGGTCATCCTCCTGTGCGCGATGGTGGCGGGGGCGCGGGGCGGCCGGCAGAAACACCTGATCGAGATGGGCTGGGACGAGCCCGACCCCGCGTTCATGCGGCAGCATGTCGCCGAGCTCGAGGCCACGCCGTTCGACGGCGTCGTCTACAACATCACCTACGCCAAGCCGGGTGGCGGCACCGGGCGGTTCACCTGGGAGGTGTGGGGACGGCACGCCTTCACCGAAGCCGACCTGGCTCCGGCGCTCGCCGATCTCGAGGCCACGCCCTTCCGGCGCTTCCAGTACAACTTCCTGCGCTTCAACGTCACCCCGGCGGACCTCGACTGGTTCGACGACTTCGGCGCGGTCGTGAGCAACGCGCGGCTGGCCGCGAGCGTCGCCCGCCGCGGGGGCTCCAAGGGGATCGCGTTCGACTCCGAGCACTACATGGGCGACCTGTTCGATTACCCGAAGCAGCGCGATGCCGCGACGCGGTCGTGGGAGGCGTACGCGGCGCAGGCGCGGCGGCGGGGCCGCGAGGTGATGGAGGCGTTCCAGGCGGGCTATCCGGACCTCACCGTGTTCCTGCTCTGCGGCTACAGCCTGCCCTACGCGCAGACCGCGGACGACCACAAGCCGCTCCGGGACTGCACCTATGGTCTCTACGCCCCGTTCCTGGACGGCATGGTCGACGCGGCGCGGGGGGGGACGCGACTGGTGGATGGCTACGAGTTGTCCTATGGCGAGCGCGACACCGCCCGCTTCGCCGCCCACTATCGGCGGATGAAGCACGACGCGTTGGCGGTGGTCGCGGACCCGGCCAAGTACCGGCGCGTGTTCTCGTTCGGGTTCGGCATCCGGATCGACCAGCGGAACCCGAAGTGGCTCGGCTGGTACCCCGACAGCCTGAAGGGGAACTACTTCGCGCCGGAAGCGTTCGGGCGCGTGGTCCGCAAGGCGCTCGAGACCGCGGACGACTACGTGTGGATCTACGGCGAGGCGCCGCGGTGGTGGACGCCCGAGGGCAGACCCAAGGACCTGCCCGAGGTCTACGACCGGGCCCTGCGCGCCGCCCGGGGGCGGTAGCTCACCCGCCCATCGTCACCACCGCCTTCGTCATCGGCGCCCGGGCCGCCTTGAGGTCGGGGCGCAGCACCTCGATGGTGACCGTCTTCTTGCGCCCTTCGAGCCACGCGTCGTATTTCTGCTTGAACAGCTCGTTCTCGATCTGGAGCGAGGCGGCCTTGAAGGTGGCCGGGTCGGCGGACTTGCGCTCCGCGAGCCGCAGCCAGACCACGCCGGCCGCCACCTGCAGCGTGTCGGTGGTCTCGCCCGGCTTGAGGGCGAAGGCCTTCGCCAGGACCCGCGGCTCGGTGCCGATCGTGGGCACGAAGCCCGACGACTGGGAGAGGAAGCCGCTGTCCCGCAGGCCCCCGAAGGGCAGCGCCAGCGAATCGAGCGTGGCACCCGCGGCGAGGCCGGCGCGCACCGCCGCCACCTTGTGCGCGAGCAGGTCGGCCCGCTGGGCGGCGCGCATCGCGTCCACGGTCTGCGGCGTCACCTCCTCGAAGCTGGCCGGCCGCTCGGGCAGCTTCTCGCGCAGGCGGACCAGCACGTAGCCGGCGCCGGTGTGCAGCACCTCCGACCACTTGCCCGCGGTCAGGGAGGGGAGGGCCTGCGCGAGCCCGGGGATGAAGCCCACGGTGGGCAGCGCCTCGTTGACCGCGATCGGCCCGGCGGACATCACGCCGCCGTAGGGTGCGGCGATGGTGCGGGCGTCGGCCGCGAGCGCCAGCCGGCGGCGCAGCGTGGTCGCGTTGCGCCGGGCGGTCGAATCGCCGCGGGCCTGGGCCAGCTGGTGGCGGATTTGGTCGCGTACCTCGTCGAAGGGCCTCAGCCCGGCGGGCTTGCGCCCCTCGCAACGGATGATGTGGTAGCCGAACTGGGTCTTGACCACCAGGCTGATCTCGCCCGGCTTGAGCTTGAAGGCGGCCTCCTCGAACTCGCGGACCATGCGGCCGCGCCCGAACCAGCCCAGGTCGCCGCCGCTGCTCGCCGCGCCCGGCTCCTGCGAGAACTCCCGCGCCAGCTCGGCGAAATCGCCCGCCCCCTTCTTGATCGCGGCCAGCAGCGAGTCGGCGCGGGCGAGGGCCTTGCGGTCGGCGTCGGGGGTCGCGCCGCTGGGGGTGAACAGGATGTGCCGGGCCTGGACCTGCTCCTCCTGGCGGTAGACCTTGGGGTTCGCGTCGTACTCGCGCCGGATCTCGGCCGCGGGGATGCGCACCGAGTCGGCCGGCGGCACGCGGACCACGACGAAGTCGAGCGCGTACTTGACCGGGGTCTTGAACTCGCCGCGGTGCTGCTCGAAGTAGGCCTTGCCGTCGGCCTCGTCCTTGCGGCGCCGGTCGTCGGCGAACGCCTGGTCGGACGCGCCGCGCACCGACTCGTAGGAGGGCACGAACGCCGTGTCGGCCTCGTCCACGCGCCACACCGCCCAGGTCGAGCCGAACGCGCGCGGCCCCTGGACCACGCCCTTCATCGCCGCCGCCGTCGCCAGCACCGAGTCGCTGAAACCGGTCCGGAACACGGTGTCCACGGGGAAGGACTTGGCCAGCGAGAGCGTCTCGGCCTCGGCCCCGTTGGCCCGCGCGGCCGCCCGCACGTCGCGCGTCGTGCGCATCGCGGCCGCCACCCGCCCCAGCGCCTCGGCCATGCGTTGCCCGCGCTGCTCCTCGCTCAGCCGCGTGCGTACCACCGCCCGCAGCGAGTCGTTGAGCGGCGGCAGCCAGGCCCTGGAGGTGTCGGAGACGCCGAACAGCGAGTGGCCGTGCCGGGCGTACCAGCGCTCGACCTCGGGGGCGGGCGGCGGCGGGGGCAGCGGCACCGACGCGGCGCTGAGCCGCACGCGCGTGAGCACGGCGCGCACGCTGTGCCAGCGGTCGCGGTGGGCGTCGAAGTAGGCGCGGCGGTCGGCCTCGTTGGCGAGGCGCCGCGTCTCGGCATCGGCGCGGCGTTTGACGTCGGCGAGCACCTCGTGCAGCGGCGGCACGTGCTTGGGCTCGCGGCCCGCGACCGCACCGACGATGACCGCGTCGGTCATGGCGTAGGGGCCGACCACGCGGATCGTCGAGTCCTCGTCGAGGCGGCCGAGCGTGTCGGTGAGCGCGGGCAGGCGGCCGAGTCCGGGGATGAACTGCGCCGGGATCTCGAACGGACCCGAATCGGCGAGCTCCAGCGCGGTGTCGGGCAGGGTCCGGCGCCGCAGCGAGTCCGCGAGGGCGTCGGCGCGCTTCATCACCCGCGCCTCCGCGGCGGCGCGCGTGGAGTCGCCCGGCGGCGGGAGGGAGAGGCGGGCGTAGCGCAGCCGCAGGCGGGTCTTGCGCATGAACTGGTCGGGATGCGCCCGGTAGTACTGGTCGCGCTCGGCGTCGCTGGCCTCGGGCTCGAGCGACATGTCGTGCGTCATCAGCGGCAGCATCTCGAGCCGCACCTGGTCGCCGCGTCGCGCCCACTCGGCGCGCACCTGCGCCGGCGTGGGCGTGAACCGGCGCCGCAGCATCGCGTCGAGCTTGTTCATCGCGACCATCTCGCGGATGCGCGGCAGCACCTGGAGGTAGTTGGTCCCCGGCGTGACCTTGAAGGAATTGAAGCGGACGGGGTCGAACTTCCCGTCGACCGAGAAGAACGGGTCCTGCATGAGGAGCGAGTCGACCTCGCTCGGCGTCGCCTCGATCTTCTCCCGCTGCGATTCGACCGCCAGGATCTCGCGCCGGATCAGCTCCTCGAGCACGTTCAGGTTGGCCATCTTCTCGATGTCGCCGGTGAAGCCCGGGCCCAGCTCGGCCCGGAGCCGCTGGAAGTAGGGCGTGGCGATGCGGTCGAAGTCCAGCTGCGTGACCGGGCGGCCGGCGACGCGCAGGATGACGGCGGTGGCCCCGGGCGCAGGGGCCGTCTGGCCGCCGCGGCTGGGGTTGGGGGGCGTCGTCGGGGGACGCTTGGGTTGAGCCCAGACCGGGATGGGCGTGCGGCCGGGGGGCGGCTGCGCCGCTCCGGGGAGCACGGCCGCCAGCGTGGCCGCGAGGGCGAGCATCAGGACGAGGCGCGCGCGGCGGCGGTGCGCGCGCGTGCGGGCTTCGCGCATGGAGGAGCCTTGGTTCGGGATCAGACGGGACCGGTCCATCGGGTGCGATCGCGGACGCGAAAGCCTAGCCTGCGCCCGTTCACCTCGCAAGGTGACCCCGGCGGGCGGCCCCGTTCCCATTGATGTAGATTCCCCGCGTGCATCTCACCTCCGGCACGCGGCTCGGCTGCTACGAGATCATTGCCCCGATCGGCGCGGGCGGCATGGGCGAGGTGTATCGCGCCCGCGACACGCGGCTCGGGCGCGAGATCGCGGTCAAGGTGCTGCCGGAGGGCGTGGCATCCGACCCCGACCGCCTGGCGCGCTTCGAGCGCGAGGCCAAGACGGTCGCGGCCCTCAACCACCCGAGCATCGTCACGCTCCACTCCATCGAGGAGGCGGGCGGCGTGCGCTTCCTGACCATGGAGCTGGTCGGGGGCGAGAGCCTCGATCGACTGGTGAGGCCCGGGGGCCTGCCGCTCCCACGCGTGCTCGACCTGGCGATCCCGCTCGCCGACGCGCTGGTGGCCGCGCACGCGCGCGGCGTGGTCCATCGCGACCTCAAGCCGTCGAACGTGATGGTGACGCGCGAGGGGCGGCTCAAGGTGCTGGACTTCGGCCTCGCCAAGCTGGCGGAGGCCGGGCCCTCGCTCGACGCCTCGCAGGCCATGACGGTGGCCGCCCCGATCTCCTCGGTGGGGGAGGTCGTCGGCACGGTGCCCTACATGGCGCCCGAACAGCTGCTCGGCGAGCCCGTGGACGCGCGCTCCGACCTGTTCTCGTTCGGCATCCTGCTCTACGAGCTGGCCACCGGCCGCCGGCCGTTCACGGGCACCACTGCCGCCGAGATCAGCTCGGCGATCCTGCGCGACACCCCGCCGCCGGCGCTGAGCTTGAGGCTCGACCTGCCGCGCGACGTCGACCGGGTCATCAGCCGCTGCCTCGAGAAGGATCCCGAGCGCCGCTTCCAGACCGCGAAGGACGTGCGCAACGAGCTGGAGCTGGTGCGCCGGGAGCGGGAGTCCGGGGTCGCGAGCGGCACGCGCGCGGTGCCCGCCGCGGCGCCCGAGCCGGCGCAGGATCTGCCATCGATCGCCGTGCTGCCGTTCGTGAACATGAGCCGCGACGAGGAGAACGAGTACTTCTCCGACGGGCTGGCCGAGGAGCTGCTCAACCTGCTGGCCAAGATCCGGGGGCTTCGGGTCGCGGCCCGCACCTCATCGTTCCAGTTCAAGGGGAAGCACGAGGACCTGGCGGTGATCGGACGCAAGCTCAACGTGGCGACGCTGCTCGAGGGCAGCGTGCGCAAGGCCGGCAATCGCGTGCGCATCGGCGTCCAGCTGGTCAAGATGTCGGACGGTTATCAATTGTGGTCGGAGACCTACGACCGCACGCTGGACGACATCTTCGCGGTGCAGGACGAGATCGCCCAGGCGGTGGTGAAGGAGCTGCGCACGACGCTGATGGGCGGGACGCCCGACACCGACGCGACCAGCCAGGTGCGGGCCGAGGTCGCCGCGGCGGCGCAGGGTCGCGGCAGCAACTCGGAGGCCCATCGCCTGTATCTCCAAGCCAGGTTCCTGCTGGACCGTCTGAACCAGTCGGAGACCGAGAGGGCGATCGGCCACCTGCGCGAGGCGCTACGGCTCGACCCCACCTATGCGCTCGCCTGGGTGTGTCTCGCCCAGGCCCACGCCAACCAGGCGGGCTGGGGTTGGGCGTCGGTGGACGAGGCCACGGCGGCGGCGCGCGAGGCGGTCGCACGCGCGCTGGCGCTGGCCCCCGATCTTCCGGAGGCGATCGTGCTGGTCGGCCGCATCCAGGTCAGTTACGACCACGACTGGAAGGCGGCGGCGACCTCGTGCCGGCGGGCGCTGGAGCTGGCCCCGGGCAATGCGGACGTGCTCTCGGCCGCAGGCTCGCTGGCGATGTATGAGGGGCGGGCGGACGAGGCGATCGAGCTAATGCAGCGGGCCGTGGAGCAGGACCCGCTGAGCTCGATCCGCTACAGCCAGCTCGGCTTCAGCCTGCGCCTCGCCCAACGCTACGCCGAGGCCGAAGTGGCCTACCGTAAGTCATTGGAGCTGGCCCCGCAGCGCGTCGCAGCTCATCTAGTGCTGGCGATCGTCCTGTGCGAGGCGGGCCGCCTCGACGAGGCGCTGCTCGAGGCGAAGGCCGAACCCGCCCCGTGGGCCCGGCTCACGGGACTGGCCGTGGTCCACCACGCCCTGGGCCATGCCGCGGAAGCCGACGCGGCGTTGCGGCAGCTTGAAGCCGAGTTCGCGGCCGAGTCCGCCTACCAGATCGCGGCGGTGCACTCGGTGCGCGGCGACCGTGAGGCGATGTTCGCGTGGCTCGAGCGCGCGCACCGCGAGCACGACGCGGGGCTCGTGATGCTCAAGTGCGAGCCGGTGTTCCGGCCGCATCATGACGACCCGCGCTGGACGGTGCTCATGCGCGAGCTGGGGTTCTGAAGCGCCGGACCGCGCACGGAGCGCCCGGCGGGGCGGCGGCGCCCGGGCCCGGCGGCGGGCGCGGCGACCTGCTGCCCGCCGCGCTCTTCCTGCTCATCGTCCCACTCGCCGCCCACCTCGTCTTCTCCTGGGCCGGATTCAATCCCACCGACGACGGCTTCGTGCTCGCCTACAGCCGGCGGCTGCTCGAAGGCCAGATCCCGCACCGGGACTTCATCTCGATCCGGCCGGTCGGCTCGGCGCTGCTCCACCTGCCGGTCGTATGGCTCGGGGGTGCCTACACCTTCTGGATCTCGCGCTACCTCGTCTGGCTCGAGTTCGCGGGCATCGCCGTCGCGTGGCTGGCGCTGGCGCGAAGGCTCCCGGGGTGGCGGCCGTCGGTCATCATCTATCTGGCGACCGCGCTCATCGCGGTCATGCTCTCCACGCATACGTTCGCCATCATGGCCTGGCACACGGTGGACGCCATCCTCCTCACGTCGGTGGGGCTCGTGCTCGCGACGCGAGAGGGGGCGAGGGCGCGAACGCTGGGCGTGTTCCTGGTCGGCTGCGCCTACCTCTGCCGGCAGAACTTCCTGCTCTTCGGCCCGGTGGCGCTCGTCGTCCTCGGCCACGGCCGGCGCAGGTCGTCGTGGGCGGCGCTGCTGCTGCCGGGTGCCGCGTACGCGGGCTTCCTCGCCGCGAACGGCGCGCTCGGCGATGCGCGGGTCCAACTGGGCGCCCAGGGCGGGTTCGTGGGCCCGATGTTCGCGCCGTTCGCGAAGAACCCGTTCATGTATGGCGGCATCGCGCTGGGCATGCTGGGCTCATTCGGTCTGGCGAAGCGGGGCGCCGCGACGGCCGGCGGCCCCGGGGGTTGGTGGGTCGATGGCGGCGGCATGGTGCTGATCGGCACCGTGACCGCGGCGTGCGCCCTGGTCGGGCGGATGGACTACTTCCTCGGTCCCGCGGTCGGGCTGTTCGCCGTCGCGGTGGGGGCGCTTCTGATCCCGGTCCGCAATCCGGCTGATCGGCGGGTCCTGATGGCGTTGGCCGTGCTCCTGGCCCTGGTGACGACGGTGTCCATCGGCCTCGACAGTCCGGTGCTCGCGGCCGGTCCGCTCGCGGTGGCGATCCTCGCGCTCGCGTTCGGCGTTCCTGACGGCGAGTCGCGCCCTGCGCTGCGGCCGATGCGCCAGGCCCTGCTGATCGCCACCGCGCTGGTCGGCCTCGTCTGCTGGGGCGTGGGTCGCGCACACATCGTCGCGCGCGACCGGCCGATGAGCGAGCTCCATGCGCCGATCGGCGACGTGATGCCGGGCACCACCGGGCTCAAGACCAACCCCGACACGCGCGCCTTCCTGGAGGACCTCGCCCACGCCGTCGCCCGCGTGCATGGACGGCGCGTGGCCATCCTCCCCGACCTGGCCGCCTACTGGGTCCGATCGCCCCAGCGCAATCCGCTCTCGATCGACTGGCCGCAGGAGACCGAGCTGGCGACCCCGGCGCTGGAGGCGCGGGTCTGCCACGACCTGGAGTCCCAGCGCGGCACGCTGGTGGTGCTGGTCCAGAAGGTCTCGGCCGCCACCATCGCCTACGGCTGGCGGCCGCTGGGCGAATCCCACTACGGCGTGGTCCGGTTCGTCCGCAGCCGGTTCCGCAAGGTGGGGGAGACGGCGTTCTTCGACGTCTACGAGTAGCGCCCGGGCGGGTGACGGACCGGTCGGCAGGTCGTGTGACCCGGACGTGCCCGCTGGCGTAGAGTGCCTCGCATGACCCTGGCGCTGGCACTCCAGGCGGTCGCCACCGCCACCTTCGTGGCCGGTGCGCTGTTCACGATGGTGCAGCTGCGCCACGCGCGGCGTTCGCGCGAGCGCGAAGTGGCGCTGCAGATCGTCCGCCTGCTCCAGACCCCCGACTTCACCAAGGCGCTCCGCCTCATGTACGACCTGGAGCCGGGCCTGTCGCGGGCCGAGGTCGAGGCCCGGCTCGGGCCCGACATGAACTACCTCTACTCGATGATGCTCTCGTGGGAGAGCCTGGGCGTGCTGGTCTACCGGCGCCAGCTGGATCTCCAATTGGTGGACGACTTCATGAGCGGCTCGCTGCTGCTGTCGTGGCGGAAGCTGGAGCGCTACGTGAAGGAGGAGCGCGCCGCCCGCGGCCGCGACACGCTGCTCGAGTTCTTTCAGTGGCTCGCCGAGCGGATGATCGAGCGCGAGTCGAAGACCCCGGGCGTGCCGGCGTACCGGGACCACGCAGACTGGCGGCCGTAACGTCCTGGGGTGGCCTCCCGGACGCATCGGCCTGCCGAAGCGCGGGGGTGACGCGATCGGTCGCACCTGCGACAGTGTCGGTGCGGGCCGACGGAAGCCACGCGCGCCTGGTGCAGGAATGATCCCGTGCGAACGAGCCCCGCAGGCAACGGACACAGCTTCGGCAACCTGGTCCTGGCCATCGCCCTCGCGGTGGCCGGGTGGAACCGGTTTGCCGCGGCAAGCCGCAGGCACGCGGAGACCGCGGTCATCCGCGTCATGGTCCCGGCCAGCGAACGCCCTTTCTGGCGGCCGATTGCCGAGCGCTTCGCCCGGACGCATCCGGGCGCTCGGGTCGAATTGGTCGAGGGCGCGGAATCCACCGATCTTCGCGAGGATCTCTACACGGCGTCGCTGCTGGCGCGGGATCCCACGTTCGACCTGGTCTACATGGATGTCACCTGGACGGCCAAATTCGCCGCCGCGGGGTGGCTTCGCCCGCTCGATCGACTCTTTACCGCCGCCGAGTGCGAGTCGCTCCTGCCGGTGGCGCTCGCCGCGGGGCGGTATTCGGGCCGGCTCTATCGGATCCCGGTGCGCACCGATGTCGGGGTTCTCTATTGCCGGCGGGACCTGCTCGAAGCGGCCCGGCTCCCCGCTCCGCAAACCATGGACCAGCTCTTTGCCACGGCGAAGCGGCTCCAGTCCCCGCCGTCGCGGTGGGGCTTCGTGTGGCAGGGGAAGCAATACGAGGGGCTGGTATGCAACTACCTCGAGCTGCTGAGCGGATGTGGGGGATTCTGGGTCGACCCCGAGACGCAGGAGGTCGGCCTCGACCGGCCCGAAGCCCGGCGGGCCCTGTCGTTCATGGTGCGATGCCTCGCTGCGGACGGGATCAGTCCCCCGGGCGCGACCACGTACCAGGAGGAGGAGAGCCGGCGGCTCTTCCAGGACGGGCGAGCGGTGTTCCTGCGCAACTGGCCCTATGTCTGGTCGCTCGCACAGGCCGGGGACTCCCCGGTGCGAGACCGGATCGATGTGGTGCCGATGGTGCACGAGCCCGGCCGCCGGGGCTGGTCCACGCTGGGTGGCTGGGGGCTCGGACTCTCGTCCTACAGCCGACACCCCGGACTCGCCGCCGACCTGGTGCGCATCGTCATCTCGCTCGAGGGCCAGCGGTGGCTGTGCGCGAGGACGGGCTTCGCGCCCGCCCGCCGCGAAGCCTACCGCGACCCTGAACTTCTCGCGGCGAACCCATTCCTGGTCCGGATCGGCGCGCTGCACCAGCACGCCCTGGCACGACCGACGATCCCGCGCTACGACATGGCATCGGACATCCTGCAGCGACACCTGAGCGCCGCCCTGACCGGAGGCGAGACCGTCTCCGGAGCGCTCGCGGCAGCCGCTCAGGAAACGCGGCGCGTCTTAGGCCCGCGGGTCCCCGGCCGATGAGGTTCACGCAGTCGTCGCGCGAGCGCCTGGCGCTGCTGATGCCCGCGGCCCTGCTCCTGGGCGTGGTGGTGGTGATCCCGATCGGGCGACTGGTGTTGCTCAGCTTCGAGCGGACCGAGCTCAACACAGGGCTGGGCTCGCGCTTCGCCGGGCTCGCGATGCATGCGCGTCTGTGGCAGGACGGGCGCTGGTGGGGGTCGCTCGGCAACACGCTGGTGTTCACCCTCGGGTCCGTCGGCATCGAGATGCTGCTCGGGGTCACGTTCGCGGTGCTGCTCGATCAGTCCTTTCCGGGCCGGCGCTGGGCGCGGGCCATCGTGCTGGTGCCATGGGCGCTGCCCACCGCGGTCATGGCCCTGGCCTGGGGCTGGATCTTCAACGATTCGTTCGGCGTGCTGAACGATCTCCTGACCAGGGCCGGTCTCCTGCATGGCCCGGTCGCGTGGCTGGGCCGACCGGGCACCGCCATGGCGGCGATGGTGGTGGCGGATGTGTGGAAGACGACGCCCTTCGTGGCGCTGGTCGTGCTCGCGGGGCTGCAGGGGATCCCGCGCTCGACGCTCGATGCGGCGCGGATCGACGGCGCCACGCCCTCCCAGCTCCTGTGGCGCGTCGTCCTGCCCCTGATCCGCCCCGCGTGCCTGGTCGCGCTCGCCTTCCGCGTCGCGCAGGGGTTCGGCGCCTTCGATCTGCCCTACGTCATGACCGGTGGCGGGCCGGGAGGGAGTACCGAGACCGTCTCCCTGTACGCGTACCGCAGCTTCTACCGATACCTCGACTTCGGCTACGGCGCGGCCACCGCGGTGGAGGGGGCCGGCATGGCACTGCTGTTGTTCGCCGCGATCCTCTGGCTCTCGAGCCGGGCGAGGGAGGCCGTGTGAGACGCGGGTCCCAAGCCCGGCGCGGCGTGACCGGCGCAGCGTATGCATGCGCGCTCACGCTGATGCTCGCCTGGAGCCTGGCGCCGGTGGTGTGGCAGGGGCTCACCGCGATCAAGCCGGATGCCCAGATCACGCAGGTCCCGACGGCCTACCTGCCGCGTCCGGTCGTGTGGACCCACGTCGCGGAACTCTGGGCGCGGAAGCCATTCGGCACCTACCTCGTGAACAGCCTCTGGGTGTCGGCATGGGCGACGCTCGTCTGTGTCGCCCTCGGCGCGATGGCGGCCAGCGCCCTGGCCCGGATGCGCGGAGGATCACGCTCCGGCGTGCTCCTGGCGTTGCTCGGGGTGTCCCTGTTCCCGCCCATCCTCTTGCTCCTGCCCCTCTACGAAGGAGTCCGGGCGCTCGGCGGGATGAATCACCCGCTGGCGCTGATCGTGCCTTACGCAGCCCTCCATCTGCCGCTGGCGGTCTGGGTCCTGGAGAGTGGCTTCCGCGCGATCCCGCGGGAGGTGGACGAGGCGGCCCGCCTCGACGGCCTCGGGGCGCTGGCCCGACTCTGGCACGTCCAGGTACGGCTTGCCGGGCCCTCGCTGGCGACGGCGGCGATCCTGGTCTTCATCTTCTGCTGGAACGAGTTCATGCTCGCCCTGACGTTCATGACCCGCGACTCGAGCAAGACCGTGACCGCGGGGATCGCGAGCGTCGGCGGCGTGTCCTTCTACGAGATCCCCTGGGGGCAGCTGTCGGCGGCCATCCTGATCGCGACGCTGCCATTGGTCGCGCTGGTCCTCGTGTTCGAACGCCGGATCGTCTCCGGCCTCACCAGGGGTGCGATCGTCGAGTAGCGCGCGGCGCGCCCGCGCTTCAACGGTAGAGGATCCTGAGGCTGCCCCAGGTCGCGGTCATCGTCGGAGTCGAGGAGGCGATCGCGATGACGGCGTCGTATGCGTTGGCCAGGCTTAGGTCGATCCCGCCGTAGTAGAAACGCAAGCCCGGAAGGAAGCGTACCGTCGTCACCTGGGGCGTGAGCGCGATGCCGTCGCACAGCAGCACGTCGGTCGCGGTGTCGCAGTCGGCGCCAGGACGGAAGCGATGGTATCTCAACCCGCACGCACTCTTCATGTAGCTGCCTTCCTGGAGCGAGAGCGGCGACATCGGGGTGAGCGTCAGCGCGGTGGGGTCGTAGCCGATGACCGCGTCGAAGCCGTTGAACAGGGAGCCCGCCTGGGTCACGTCGACGTACACCACGAAGGTGGAGCCTGGCGCCACCGAGGGAACGCTCGGCGTGAGCGCCACGGTCACGCCTTGAGCCCTCGCCGGCGGGCACAGCGCCAGGACGGCCGGCACCAGCACGCAGAGGAAGGCCCAGGAGGATCGAGGCGAGGCCCATCGGCGCGTCATCGAGGTCTACTTCAGATACACGAGCGGACGGCTCGAACGCACCGTCGCGGTCGCGAACCGGACGTAGTACAGACCCGGTCGCACCTGCCCGCCCTGATCGTCGCGCCCGTCCCACACCAACCGGTACTCACCGGGCTCCCGCGTCTCGTGGACCAGCGTCCGCACCCGGCGCCCGTCGAGGGCATAGACCGACAGGTCGACCGGACTGCTATGCGCCAGCGTGAAGGCCAGAACCGACGTCGTGCTGAACGGATTCGGTGCGGCCATCGCCAGGGCGGTTACGGTGGGAATCGGGTTCGTGGGCGGCGTCCTCTCGCTGCCCGTCACCGGGACGGAGCGGTTGCTCGCGTCGCGGGCGTCGATCGATTCGATCCGGATCCGCGGATCACCGGAGGCGATGACTCGGAACGTGACCGTCGCGATCCCGCCAGTCCCCATCAGGCCTGCGCCCGACACACCGAGCTTCGCCAGGTCCACGGTTCCCGGCCCAGGCGTCAGGACGATCGCGCCCTGGTCCTGGACCCAATCCGCGGGCGTCATCGACACCGGCTCGACCACTTGTGGATCCCAGGACAGGTGAGTTGAAAGGGCCTGGATGCGTCCGGTGCCGGAGAGGGTCAGGCTCGCGGTCAGTTCCTGTCCCGCGGTGGCATGCGGTTGCGACTCGAGCACGAGTTCGTCCGCACTTGCAGCCACGGGGCCCGCGACGCTCCGACGGGCCAGGTGCGCGGGATACGGGGCCACGGAGCCGAGGCCGTAATCCAGACCCGTCATGACCAGCTCCTCGAAGCCGATCCTGTCGTCGGTCTGCGGTCGCCCGTTGACGCTGTAATCGGTCGTCGGGCCGAAGTCGACGTACGCATAGGATTGCACGCCGAGGCCGGTGATGCCGTAGTGCAGGCCGAGGAGCGAGACGTCGGCGGTATTGACGATGTTGTCACCCTGCCCCGGCGTCGTCCCGTCCGTCACGTCGCCGAGGATGTAGTTCAGGGTGCCCGACGTCAGGTTCGAGACGGTCGAGTGGGTGCCGTACTGATCCGCCACGAACGCGACGTAGTAGTAGAAGTCACGGGTCGTGTTCTCGTCCGTGTCCCCCGGGTTGGTCACCGCGGTGAGGACCCAGGGCGATGTCGGCGGGTACGAAGGTGCCGTGGGCAGCGAGCCCGGGCCCGGCCCGTCGTCATACTCCGGATAGTTCCCGAAGCCGGCACGGTAGACCTGCACGGAGCTTCCCGCGGGCACTGGCGTCCACGACAACCTGATCTTCGTCGTGCCATCCGAGTCGTTGCCGATCTTCACCTGCGCGGCGGTGAGATCCACCATCGCGGGCACCGCCGGGTTGGCCGCGAAGCTGGCGGCGATGGTGTGATCGGCGGTGACGTTGGTGAAGGTGTAGCTGGTGAGCGCCCCGACCGAGCCGCCGTCGACCAGCAGGTCGGCGACGTGGTAGCCGGCGTCAGGGGTGATGGTGAAGGCCTGGCTGGCGCCGGAGTTGACCGCGACCGCGCCGCTCGGGGAGATGGCGCCGTTGGCGCCGGCCGAGGCGGTCAAGGTGTAGGTGTCGATCGCGAAGCTGGCGGCGATGATGTGGTTGGCGGTGACGTTGGTGAAGGTGTAGCTGGTCAGCGCCCCCACCGAGCCGCCATCGACCAGCAGGTCGGCGACGTGGTAGCCGGCGTCAGGGGTGATGGTGAAGGCCTGGCTGGCGCCGGAGTTGACCGCGACCGCGCCGCTCGGGCTGATGGCGCCGTTGGCGCCGGCCGAGGCGGTCAAGGTGTAGGTGTCGATCGCGAAGCTGGCGGCGATGATGTGGTTGGCGGTGACGTTGGTGAAGGTGTAGCTGGTCAGCG
>VBPB01000283.1 GCA_005893365.1 Candidatus Eiseniibacteriota bacterium | reverse complement strand
GCCAAGAGCCCAATAGCACCCCACAGCGAAGTACGTGCGCGGCCGTCCACTTTGACCTCGTAGCTGGAGACTTTTCTATCGCGAAGACTTGTTGATGGTCACCCATCTAGTCTGCTGCAGCAATACCCATTCTCTCGTGGCCACGCACAATCAGGGGCTTACGACGACGCGATCATCGTCACCTCGCCACACCCTCGCCTTGCCCTTGAGTAGGTCTCGGGCCCCAGTGTCGCTAGCGTAACAGGCAGGGAAGGAAGGGAAGGAGGGGGGCAGGCTCACGCCCGCTCGCCGATGCTCGCGAGTCTGCGCTCTGCCATCGCCAGGTAGTGGAAGCCGTCTTCGAGCTCCAGGCCCCGAGAATGGAAAAAAATGGTCCTAGCGCCCGGCCCCGGCTTGCGCCTCCGGCGCTCCTGCGGCAGATTGCCCGGCGGAACGCCCCTCTAAGGTCCCGAGCCCGCGCACCGCCATGCACGTCGAGATCATCACCATCGGCAACGAAGTCCTGAGCGGGCGCACGCTCGACACCAACTTCGCGTTCCTGGCGCGCGCGCTGGAGGAGGCGAGCGTGCCGATCGGCTGGCACAGCACGGTCGGCGACACCGCCGAGCGCATCGCCGACGCGCTCCGGCGCGCGCTCGACCGGGCCGACGGGGTGGTCCTGACCGGCGGGCTCGGCCCCACGCCCGACGACATCACCCGCAAGGTGGTCGCCACCACCCTCGGCCGGCCGCTGCAGCTCGACGACACGGTGCTCGCCGGCATCCGCGAGCGCGCCAAGCGGTCGGGGCGCAAGCTCCCCGCCTCGATCGAGGGCCAGGCGCTGCTGCCGCGCGGCGCCACCGTGTGGCCCAACCCGCTCGGGACCGCCCCCGGCCTGCTGATCCTGGAGGACGAGAAGCCCGTCATCCTGCTGCCCGGCGTGCCGCAGGAGATGGAAGCCCTCGCCACCGCCTTCGTGGTGCCCTACCTGCGCGAGCGCACCGGGGTCGCGGTCGAGTCGTTCACGCTGCGCACCGCCGGCGTGTTCGAGAGCCAGCTCCACGAGCGGATCGGCAACCTGCCCCAGGGCTGGCCCGGCGCCACGCTCGCCTACCTGCCGAGCTACTTCGGCGTCGACCTGCGCGTGACCGCCACCGGCCCCGACGCCGACCTGGTGCGCAGCGTGGCCACGCGCGCCCACGCCGAGCTGTCGGCGCGCGTGGGCCCCGTGGTCTACGCCGAGGGCGGGCGGGCCATCGAGGAGGTGGTGGGCGAGGCGCTGGTCGCCAAGGGCTGGCACATCGCCACCGCCGAGTCGTGCACGGGCGGCCTGCTCGCGCGCCGGCTCACCGACACGCCGGGCTCCTCGCGCTACTTCGAGCGCGGCTTCGTCACCTACTCCAACGCCTCCAAGACGCAGCTCGTGGGTGTCGACGCCGGCGATCTCGAGGCGCACGGGGCGGTGAGCGCCCCGGTCGCCGAGCAGCTGGCCCGCGGCGCGCGCGCCCGCGCCGGCGTCGAGCTGGGGGTCGGCATCACCGGCATCGCCGGGCCGGACGGCGGGAGCGAGGAGAAGCCGGTCGGCACGGTGTTCATCGCCGTCTCCTCGCCGCGCGGCGAGGCGGTGCGGCGTTACCGCTTCATGGGGACGCGCCGCACCATCCGCGAGCGCGCCGCCCAGACTGCCCTCGACCTGCTGCGCCGCGAGCTCGCCGGCCTGCCGCTGGACGCGAAGCTCGAAGGCTAAGCCAGCGTGCGCCGCCGTCGGATGTGGAGCGCGCTAGCGATCGTGACAGCAGTCGTTGGCATTCATTCGTGCCACTGGGAAGGGGCGTACCATGCCCTCAGGCCGGTCGCGACGGTCGAAACCACTGGTTTTCCGATGATGGAGATGTGGGTTCAGAGAGCGAACTGCAGCGAAAGGGCACTGCGGATTACAGACGGGAATGCGTGCACGTGGCTATACCTCGATACGGGCAAACTCAGCAAGATGCTTCTGCCTTGTCGGAAGGACGACGATTTCACCGACTTCAAGCAGTCGGCCTTCGCCGAGTCTGGCTATGTGGCGGAGTGTAGCGGTATTGCGATTCCGCGGTTGGGCATCAGTGGTGGACTGTTCGGGGGACGAGAGAGGGCTGAACTCCAGTGGGGTCACTTCGGGACGTATCGTCTGGTCTATGTTCGTAATGGGGTGCGACGGGTGCTACTGGAACGCCACATCGTCAATTCGACCGATACACCGCGCCCCGAGGAGATTGCATGGGTCGACCCTTGCGGCGAGCTCATTGTGTGCGAAGCGTGGGAGAGGAACACGCAGAGATACCTGTGGGTGTTTGCCACGCATCGCGAGACGCGGCCCCAAGTGCAGTGAATCAGTAAGGGCCACCTAGCCCGGACGCGGAGCCCATGCGCATCTTCCTCGCCGTATTCCCCTCGCCGGGCGCCCAGGGCGTCGCGGCCGCGGCCATCGAGCGGCTGCGCCGGCCCGGCGACGGCGTCTCGTGGGTCAAGCGCGAGAACCTGCACTACACGCTGCGCTTCATGGGCGAGCTGGGGGCGAGCGGGCTTAAGCGCGTGGTCGCGGCCGCGCGCGAAGGGGTCGCGGACCATCGGCGATTCGAGGCGGCCTTGGGCAGCGCCGGCGCCTTCCCGGACGCGGCGCGGGCCCGCGTGCTGTGGCTCGGCCTGAGCGTCGGCGGCGAGGCGCTGGTGGCGCTGGCCCGGTCGGTGGAGGAGGCGCTGCGGCGGCGCGGGTTCGAGCGCGCCGACCACGCTTTCACCGCCCACCTGACCATCGGCCGCGTGCGGATCCGCGATCAGGACTGGGGCCCGCGGCTCAGCGGCGTGTCGCTGGAGGCCGACCCGCTCGCTCGCTTCGTCGTGGACACGGTCGCGGTGGTCGAGAGCACGCTGTCGCCCAAGGGCTCGCGCTACGAGGCGCGCGCCGAGGCGATCTTGGAGAGCTGAATGTCGGGGAGCCCTGGCGGGGTGGCGGCAGAGCGCAGACCCCGTCCGCGGCCGCACGTTCGGCCCCCCAGGCAGGCCCGAAACGGCCCGAAATACCCCCTTCCCATCTACTGCCCAAATGTGTAGCATGCGTTCCGACTCGATGATGGTGGCCTGCCGCCGCTATCATGGGCCCCGGCCCGAGCCCCGCACGGCCAGCGCCCCGCACCATGAACGGCAGCCCCTGCGAAGGAGACGCAGACCATGATCCCGAACACGCCGTCGGCCAAGGAGAAGACCAAGGCGCTGGACCTCGCCCTCCAGCAGATCGAGAAGCAGTTCGGCAAGGGCGCCATCATGAAGCTGGGGGAGGAGTCGGCCCACGTCGCGGTCGAGATCATCCCCTCCGGCTCAATCGCCCTCGACATGGCCCTCGGCATCGGCGGCATCCCGCGCGGTCGCGTGATCGAGATCTACGGCCCCGAGTCCTCGGGCAAGACCACGCTGGCGCTCACCATCATCGCCAACGCCCAGAAGCAGGGCGGCAACGCCGTCTTCATCGACGCCGAGCACGCGCTCGACGCCGCCTACGCCCAGAAGCTGGGGGTCGACATCGCCAACCTGCACGTGGCCCAGCCCGACACCGGCGAGGAGGCGCTCGAGATCGCCGACCACCTGGTGCGCTCGGGGGCGGTGGACGTGGTGGTCATCGACTCGGTGGCGGCCCTGGTGCCGCGCGCCGAGATCGAGGGCGAGATGGGCGACTCGCACGTCGGGCTCCAGGCGCGGCTCATGTCGCAGGCGCTGCGCAAGCTCACCGGCTCGATCTCCAAGAGCAAGACCAGCGTG
>VBPB01000282.1 GCA_005893365.1 Candidatus Eiseniibacteriota bacterium | reverse complement strand
CGACGCCGAGCATGAGACCGAAGAGGAACGGCCGGCGCGTCGGCGTGCGCCCGACGGCCAGCGAGGCGAAGGCACTGGTGAGCCCGAGCGCGAACGCGAGATCGGGGAGCGCGCGCGACGCCAGATGCTGGGCCTCGGAGTCGAGCAGGAAGGCGAGCCCCACCGTGAACGATGCGACCCCGCGCTCGAGCGCCGAGACCTGCGGCGCGTAGTAGCCGAGCAGTCGTGAGGCGACCAGCGTGAGCAGGGCGCCGAGCGACAAATAGCAGAAGAACGGGACCAGCAACGTCAGCCACTCACGCTGCTGCGGCACCTGGAGGTTGAAGGTCAGGATGCCGCCGATGTGGATGACCTTGGGCACGGCGCGGAAGAAGGCGGCTTCCGTCAGCACCAGTCCGGGCTGGACCAGGGCCAGCGGCCAGGGCGGCTTGGCGGAACGGGACAGCTCGAGCGGGTAGGCGAACGGCGTCTCGAGCCGGCCGTGCTCGGCCAACTCGCGCGCGGCGACGGCGACCTGTGCGGACTCGTCGTCGAGGACCGGCGTGTGGCGCCCCAGGTCCCAGGCCTTGGCGTGGAACAGCCACAGGACGAGGCCGGCCAGCACGACCGTCAGCAGGACGGCCAGCTCGGCGAGGAATCCCCGGAGCGAGTTCACGCGGCGCACACTAGAGGGGCGGAGGATGCACCACAACCCGGACGGTCCCGGCCGAGACGCCGTCGCTGCGGGCGACAGCACCCGCGCCCCCGCGCGGGCACTGTCACCCGTGACGGCACGCGAAACGGAACGTCACGCCCTCGCGCACCCGCCGCCGGTCGCCGCGGCGCTGGCGCGCAACGCCCTGGCGGGGCGTCGCGTCGGGGAACGCGCCTTGCAATCCGCGTCGCACAGGAACGCCGCCCGCGGGGGCGGCTTCCCCCGCCTCTCCCGCTTCTCCCGGCCGGCACCGGAATGGATCCCCCGGAACGGAGTAGGGAGAGGCATATGGATGCTCACCGTCACCTCGCTCGGCGCGGGCTCGACCCGCGCCCGGAGAGCCCGCTCCCTCGGTGGGGTAGCCGACCTCACCCGGAGAGCACCGTCCCGACGCGGGGCAGCGACCCGCGGACGGGATGGACCCCGCGGCTCGGGCAGGGGTGCTCGGACCGGCCGCCATCGCCGGTCCCGAGCGCTCCGAGCGTCGCTGGGCTCGTACCCCGGCACGCGCCCGATCCACCGCGGACCGTGCCCGCCTCACGACGCATCGATCCGCGCTGGTACCAGATCGCGATGCTCTCGGCGCTGCTCGGATACGGCGTGCTGGGGCTGGGCTTCGGCCTCACCGCGCGCCACATCGCCGCGGTCATCGGCACCGCCCTGGCGGTCCAGTGGGCGGGCACTTGGGCTTGGCGGCTCCCGGCGTTCGATCCGCTGAGTGCGCTCATCTCGGCGATCGGGCTGTGCACGCTGCTACGCACCGACGGGATCCTGCCGGCGATGGCCGCCGCGGCCCTCGCCATCGCCAGCAAGTTCGTGCTGCGCTGGCGCGGCAAGCACCTCTACAACCCGACCAACCTGGCGCTGGTGGTGATGCTGCTCGCCGGCCGGGGCTGGATCTCGCCGGGCCAGTACGGGCACGTCGCCTTCGTCGCGCTGCTCATCGTCTGCGCCGGGCTCACCGTGGTGAACCGCGCCGCGCGCAGCGACGTGACGCTGGCCTTCCTCGGCGCCTACGCCGCGATCCAGTTCGGCCGGTCGCTGTGGATGGGCGAGCCGTTCGCCATCCCGCTCCACCGGCTGCAGAACGGGCTCCTGCTCCAGTTCGCCTTCAACATGATCTCGGACCCGCGCACCACACCCGATTCGCGCCGCGGCCGGCTGGTCTTCGGCGCGCTCGTGGCGCTCGGCGCCACCTTCGTCCAGTTCGTGCTGTTCCGCACCAACGGCCCGGTGTGGTCGCTGGCCGCGTGCACGCTGGCCGTGCCGCTGCTCGACCGGTGGCTGCCGGGTCCGCGTCATGAGTGGAAACCCAGCCCCGCGGTGACCGGCGGGGCTGCGAGAGGGATCACCTCGCCCGCCAGGGCCGGCGCCCCATCCCGAGGGATCGTGATCGCGGCCACGGCCGGCCCACACCCGAAAGGAGACACCGATGAAACGCCTGTTCCCGCTGTTGGCGCTGTGCGCCGTGCTCTGCCCGTCGGCCGCCCATAGTTTCTGCGGCTTCTACGTGGCGAGCGGCGACGCCAAGCTCTTCAACCACGCCTCGCAGGTGGCGCTGGTGCGCGACGGCGACCGCACCGTGCTCACCATGGCCAACGACTTCCGCGGCGAGCCCAAGGAGTTCGCGATCGTCGTGCCGGTGCCGACGGTGCTGGAGAAGGGGCAGGTGCACGTGGGCGACCGGGCGCTGATCGAGCACCTCGACGCCTACTCGGCACCGCGGCTGGTCGAGTACTGGGACCCCGATCCGTGCCCGGCGGAGAAGGACGAGCTCAAGCTGAGCGCCGATTTTTCCGCGCGCGCGGGCATGGCGGTCCGCGAGATGTCGGCCGGGGCGATGCAGAGCCGCGGCGTGACCATCGAGGCGCGCTACACCGTCGGCGAATACGACATCCTCATCCTCTCGGCCAAGCAGAGCGGCGGGCTCGAGCTGTGGCTGCGCGAGAACGGCTACCGCGTCCCCGCTGGGGCGTCGGGTGTGCTGGCGAGCTACATCCGCCAGGGCATGAAGTTCTTCGTCGCCAAGGTCAACCTCAAGGAGCAGCAGAAGCTCGGCTTCAACTACCTGCGCCCGATCCAGGTGGCGTTCGAGTCGCCCAAGTTCATGCTGCCGATCCGGCTCGGCATGGCGAACGCCGACGGGCCCCAGGAGCTGTTCGTCTACGCGCTCACCCGCAAGGGACGGGTCGAGACCGTCAACTACCGGACCGCCAAGCTGGTCTCGGACCAGGACGTGCCGGAGTTCGTGAAGGCCGAGTTCGCCGACTTCTACAAGGACATGTTCTCCTCGCAGGTGCACACGGCGGGCATGCAGGTGGTGTTCACCGAGTACGCCTGGGACATGGGCTGGTGCGACTCGTGCGCGAGTGCCCCGCTCTCCCCCGAGGAGCTGCGCGGGCTGGGCGTGTTCTGGCTCGACGACGCCGCGGGCGGCCGCGGTGCCGCGCCGCCGCCGTTCTTGACCCGGCTCCACGTGCGCTACGACGCCGAGCACTTCCCCGAGGACCTGGTGTTCCAGGAGACCGCCGACCGGACCAACTTCCAGGGCCGGTACATCATCCGCCACGAGTGGAAGGGGACGGGCGATTGTCCCGCGGCGGTCGCCTACCGCGCCGGGCTCGCGGCGCGGCGCGCGGCGGAGGCGCAGACCCTGGCCGGGCTCACCGGCTGGGACTTGGGGAAGATCCGCACCAAGATGGCGGTCGCCGCCGACTGGTCGCGCCCCGAGG
>VBPB01000284.1 GCA_005893365.1 Candidatus Eiseniibacteriota bacterium | reverse complement strand
CCCGTCGACCGCCGCCAGATAGCCGAGCATGCCGGACGCCGACATCGCGAAGCCACGCAGCGGCACCCACGCGGCCATGAGCTGGGGCACGAACGCGCCCAGCACGCCCAGGGCGGCGATGGTCTGCACGCGGTAGCGCAGTCCGACCAGGACCGAGCCGATCGAGGCCAGCGTGAGCAGCGCGAAGGCGGCCGCGGTCGGCAGCGCGCGCAGCGTGAAGTGGCCCAGGTAGAGCGAGAGATAGACGGTGCCCACCCCGACGCCGATCAACGCGTGGCCGAACGGCGGCAGCCGGCGCGCCATGCGATCGCCGCGCCAGGCGAGCGTGACCCCCAGCGCCACGCCCGCCACCACCAGCACGCCCGGGCCGAAGCGTCCGGTGGTGTAGCCCCAGAGGATGAGGAAGAACACGCCCAGCAGGACCAGGATCGAGCCCGCGCTCTGGAGCCAGACGCTGCCCACCATCTCCTCGAGTCGGGACCGGTCGGTCTCGCCCGGCGCGCGCGGTGCGGCCACGGTCGCGGGACTGGTCGCGGCGCTGGCCGCCGGGACGGCGGGGGCCGGGACCGCCGCCGCGACGGTCGCCTCGGCTCGCGGTGGCGGGAACGCGGCGTGGGCGGCCGCCTCGGGGGCCGGGGGCGTAGGGGCGGGTGGTGCTGCGGGTGGTGCGCCGGGTGCTGCGCCGGGCGCCGAGGCCACCGTGTGTGCGGCCTCGTCGCGCCGCACGCGGCCCTCGAGCGCCTCGAGCCGCGCCTTGAGCGCCCGCAGCTCGCGCCGGTGGCTCGCGACCGCCACGATCGCCCAGAACGGGGCGATCAGGAAGACCAGGCCCAGCAGTGCGCCCAAGAGCCACATCATCCGCGGCCTCGGCGCGCGCTCAGCGGTACACCTCGAGGTCCTTCGCCGACACCACCGCCCCGTCGTAGCCGCGCTTGACCTCGCGCACCAGGCCTTCGTCGTCGGTGCCCCAGAAGAGCTGGTGGTAGAGCACCAGCAACCGCGGCCGCGCGCGCGTGGCGATCGCCGCCAGCTCGGTGGTCGAGGTGTGGGCGCCGGCGTGATAGCGCTGCCACTCGGGCGGACGGGTGACCAGGCGGTCGGCGGAATAGACCTCGTGCACCAGGATGTCGCACCCCGCGCATGCCGTGACCACCGCGTCGCTCGGGCGCGTGTCGCCCGAGATCACCACCACCTTGTCGGGGGTATCGAAGCGGAAGCCAAAGGCGTGGTGCCAGTTGGCGTGCGGCACCTCGAACGCCGTCACCGTGACGTTCGAGTCCCGGTAGACCACCCCGGCGGCGATCTCGTGCGCGTGCGCCTGCCAGCCGTCGGACTTGTCGGGCTCGAGCCCCTCGGTGCGGATGCGGATGTCCTCGGCGTAGGCGGCGAGCAGATGGTCGGTCATGGTGCGCACCCCGGGAGGGCCGTAGACCTCGAGCGGCTGGTGGCGCTCCAGCACCCACGGCGTGAACATCAGGTCGGGAAGGCCCACGGTGTGGTCGGAGTGGAGGTGGGTGATGAAGACGATGTCGAGCTTCTCGGGCGCCAGCGCCGCGATGCCGTTGCGTTCCGCCGCCGCCGCGCGGCGCACCAGGCCCGGCCCGCTGTCGACCAGGTACGCCCGCCCGCGGACCACCACCGCGACGCACGGGCCCGAGCGGTCAGGATCGGCGTTGGGGGTGCCGGTGCCGAGCATCACGACGCGGGTGCCGAGCGTGTCGGGCGCGGCTCGTGAGGCGCGCACCGTGTCGGCACCGGCGCGTGGAGTGGAGTCGGCGTTCGCAGCTCGCGATGGCGGGCCGACGACAGCGACCAGGGTCAGCGCGAGGGCGAGCCTCATGGCGGGCGCACGATAGCCCAGCGACCGCCCGACCACAATCGCCGCTTGCCATCGGGTCGAGCGTGTTATTTCGCAGCGGCTTCCGCCTCCCACTCAAGCGCCTGTCAACACCGCCCCTTCATGATCTTCGTCGTTCGACTCGACCATCAGCGTGTCGAGCGGCTCGCGCCCGATCGCGCCGACCGGGTGCGTGGGCATAACGTCGGATTCGGAACCTCGAGGAGGGAGACACGATGTCTGCTATGGGGGTTTTCCTTCGGCCCGCACGGGCGATCACCACCATCCCGCTCCTGGTGATCCTCATGGGGGTGACTCAGGTGTCGAGCGCCCTCGCCTGGAGGGACGACAACGCGAACAGGATCGATGACGGGATCGAGCGCGTCCATGACACGGGGTGGAACGCGGCCTTCGTCAACGGTGATCCGGCCCAGCGGATGATCATCGGTGTCGAGCATCCCCTGGACCCGCTGTTCGCGATCTACGTCGGCTACGATCATCACCCGACCGCGGCGGACGAGGCGGCGCTGCTGGGGACCGGCGTCACGATGGCGTGGCCGTTCTACTCGATCGACTACCTCGAGTCCCACGCGACGTTCGCTCAGATCCAGCTGATCCTGGCGCTGCCGGGTGTCACGCGCGTGGAGGCGATCCCAGTCGAGTACGCGTCCAACCATTACGGCTCCCGGGTCGTGCGCGCGCGCGATTCCCGTGGCCTCGCGAAGGCCGAGAACTACGTGCTCTTCCCGAGCGTCCGCCAGGAGCTGGGATTCGACGGCACCGGCATCGTGATCGCGATCCTCGACACCGGGGTCAACGACGACGTGGATCAGGTCAACCCCGGTTACCCAGGCCACGAGAGTCTCAAGGGCAAGTTCCTGGGCGGTGGTGAGTTCTGGTGCGGCCAACCGCAGTGTTCGACACCGATCGGCGGAAGTTCCAACCCTCAGGATCACGGTGGCGAGGCCTCGAGCTACCACGCCACGCACGTCGCAGGCACCGCTATGGGGACCGGAGGTCCAGGAGGATTCTTCGCGGGCGTCGCGCCCGGAGCGCGACTGGTGGACTGCAAGGTGCTGTCGGATGCCGGCGCCAGTGTCGGCGGCAGCACGCGCGGGCTCGACTGGTGCACCGCCAACCGGAATCGGGCGTGGGAGGGCGGCCCCACCAGCATCTGGCGCGGCATCGATGTGATCAGCATGTCGCTGGGCTCGACCGAGTGTGCGGGCGGGAGCGGCACCAGCACCGGCTCGGGGGCGTCGAATGCCGCGGTGAACGCGGCCGTCGACGCGGGGATGGTGGTGGTGATCGCTACCGGCAACGATGGCGCCACCGAGTGCATCGCCTCGCCGGCGGCCGCGGACAAGTCGATCGCGGTCGGGGCGAGCCTTCACGCCCGGACGTTGGATCGCTCGGACGACAAGGTGACGAGCTTCTCGAACGAGGGCCCGCGCGACGACGACGGCGACGCCGATCACTTCGACGAGATGAAACCCAGCCTGGTGGCCCCAGGGGCCGGCATCATCTCGGCGTTCGGGGATCCCACGACCGACGGCAGCGCCTACCAGCAGCTCTCCGGGACCAGCATGGCCACGCCCTGTGTGTCGGGATGCGTGGCGCTGGTGCTTCAGGCGAATCCCTCGCTCACGCCGCTCCAAGTCCGCACCATCCTCCAGAACGCCGCTGAGCACAACATCCCGACGGAGAAGGCGAGCGGCGACCGGGGGCAGGACCCCTACGGGCTCGATGCCAACTACGACCCGGGCTGTGGCTGGGGCCTGGTCGACGCCTACGCGGCCGTCAAGGAGGCGCTCAACAGCACGAGCGGCGTCCAGGTGGTCCAGATCCGTGCGATCGCCCGCCCGCTGGACGGACGGATCGACGTTAAGTGGATCACGCAGCGCGAGTATCCGTTCCAGGGTTTCAACCTATATCGGGCCGTGGGCGCGGTGCCGGGTCCCTACACCCAGATCAACGGAAGCCTCATCGCCCCCACGGGGCACCCCAACAT
>VBPB01000278.1 GCA_005893365.1 Candidatus Eiseniibacteriota bacterium | reverse complement strand
ATCGCGACCGGGCCCTTTCCGAGACGGCACGAGCGCGTGGCGACGGGCTTCGCCCAGCGTCGCGCCGTGCTCGACCGGGTGCTGTTCGAGGCGGCCGCGGCGACCCCGGGGGTCGAGGCTCGGACGCAAGCGATGGTCGAGGCCCCGCTCGTCGCGGGCGGGCGCGTGGTGGGCCTGGTCGTCAACGGTGAGGCCCGGCGGGCGCCCCTGACCGTGGCGGCCGATGGCGTGCACTCTTCGCTGCGGAGGGCACTCGGCCTCGACCGGGCCGCGCGGCATCGCCGGGTCGGCATGCGCGCGCACTTCCGGCTGGCCGCGGAGACCGAGGTCGCTCCCTGGGTGGACATCCTCCTGGGCGCGGGCCACGAACTCTACGTGACGCCGTTGCCGCACGGCGAGCTGCTGGTCGCCGCCCTCGCGGAGGTCCGGGCCCCGGGAGCGCCGGCGGAATCGGCCTTCGACGGCTGGTGCGCCGCGCAACCGTTCCTCGCCCAACGGCTGCGCGGCGCCGCCCGGCTGACCCCGCTGCGCGGCGTGTCGCCGTTGACGGCCGGGGCCCGGCGCGGCTGGGCGCCCGGCGTGGTGCTGCTCGGCGACGCCGCGGGATCGCTCGATCCGATCACCGGCGGCGGCATGACGCATGCCCTCGAATGCGCCGAGCTGCTCGCCGGCTACGTCCCCCGCGTGATCGATGACGGCGACCGCTGGCTCGCGGAGTTCGAGCGCCGGCGGCGCGCGCTGCTCTTCGACTACGCGCTGCTGACCCGCGGCAGCGGGATCGGCCCGGTCCTCGCGGCGCTCCGGGCGTGGCCGCCCCTGCTGTCGCATCTCGTCGGCGTGGCCGGCGGGACCCGCTCGTTGTTCGGCGCCCGGCCGGACGCCCCGCCGCGGCCCTCGCCGGCCCTCGGATGATCCGGCTCGCCCGCCACGGCGCCGCCCGGGGCCCCGGCCCGATTCCCCCGAGTCGCGATGCCCACGCTGGCATCCAACCCCGGACCCGCCGTCGTCGGGAACCGATCGAAAGGACGAAGACCATGTCGATACGATTCCCCGCGACCCTCGGCGCCGGTCCCCGCCGGCATCGCGCCCTCGGCGCCGCGGCGTGCGGCACGGCCCTGGCTCTGATCGCCGCGCTGGCCGGGCCGGCGGGCGCGCAGGCGTCCGTTGCGGATCCGGCCGTGGCGGTCCTGATGGCCGCCGGGGACTCGGCACTCGTCCGGCTGGATCTGGAGTCGGCCACCGCGGCCTACGGCCAGGCGCATCGCACCGCCCCGCAGAGCTACGAGGCCGCCTGGAAGCTGGCGCGGGCCTTCGCCGACAGCGCGACGCTGAGCCCCAAGGCCGCGGAGCAGAAGCGCCTGTGCCAGCAGGCGGAGTCGCTGGCGCGCGCGGCCGTGGCGCTGGAGCCCGATGGGGCCAAGGGCCACGCCTTCCTCGCGGTCGCCCTCGGCAAGCTGGCGCTGTTCGAGGGCGGCAAGCGCAAGGTGCGCCTCGCGCACGAGATCAAGGCCGAAGCGGACTCGGCGCTGGCACTCGACCGCGACGAGGACCTGGCGCACCACGTGCTCGGCGTCTGGAACCGGGAGCTGGTCGAGCTGTCGGGGTTCCTGCGATTCTTCGCCGCCGCGCTCTACGGCGGGCTGCCGAAGGCGTCGTTGGAGGACGCTCTCGATCACCTCGGCACCGCGGCGCGCCTGCATCCGGAGGTGATCCCCCACCACGTCGAGCTGGGGATCACCCTGGCGGCGGCGCGACGGTATCCGGAGGCGGAGATGGAGCTCGAGCAGGCCCTGCGCATGCCCACCAGTTGGGTCACCGACGACTACTACCGGGCCAAGGCTCGCGACGCGCTCGCCCGGGTGCGGCGGAAGGTGCGATAGTGCGGCCGGCCTGGCCGCTGGCGCTGTTCGTCGCCGTGCTGGCCGCGCAGCGGGTGGGCGAGCTGCTCCATTCCCGCCGCAACACGCAGCGCCTGCTCGCGCGCGGCGCGCGCGAGTCCGGGCGCGGACACTATCCGGTGATGGTGGCGCTCCATGCGCTCTTCCCCTTGGCACTGGTGGCCGAGGTGGTCGCCCTCGGCGCCCGGCCGGGACGCCTGGCGCCGCTCTGGCTCGGCGTGTGGCTCGCGGCCCAGGCCCTCCGCATCGCCGCGATCCGCGCGCTCGGCGAGCGGTGGAGCACGCGCGTGCTGGTGCTGCCGGGCGTGCCGCTCGTCCGCCGCGGCCCCTACCGCTGGCTCCGGCATCCCAACTACCTGGCGGTGGTGATCGAATTCCTCGCCGCGCCGATGATGTTCGGGGCGTGGCGCACCGCCCTGGCCTTCTCGCTCGCCGATCTGGCGCTGCTGGGCGTGCGGGTCCGCTGCGAGGCGCGCGCCCTGGCCGGGGCCCCTCCGGCCCCCGGCGAGATTGAGGCCCCCCGGGCCCTCTGCTAGTTTGGGCGGGATGATTACCTTCGACCGCGTGTCCAAGCGCCACGGCGAACGCCTGGTGCTCGATTCCATCTCCTGGCGCATGGACGAGGGCGAGTGCGTCGTGTTCTTGGGCCACAGCGGCGCGGGCAAGACCACCATCCTCCGCCTCATCAGCCACGAGACCCAGCCGACCGAGGGGACGGTGACGGTCGGGACGTTCGCGAGCGGCCGGCTGCCCCGGCGCCACCGCGCGCTGCTGCGGCGCACGCTCGGCGTCGTCTACGAGGACTTCCGGCTGCTCCACGACCGCAGCGTGTTCGAGAACGTCGCCCTGCCGGTGCGGGTCGCGGGGCGGTTCGCGAACGAGGAGGTCATCCCGCGGGCCATGTTCGCCCTCGAAGAGGTCGGGCTCCAGGACAAGCACCACGCCTACCCGCACGAGCTGTCGGCCGGCGAGCGCCAGAAGGCGGCCATCGCCCGCGCCATCGTCAACCGGCCGGCGGTGATCCTGGCCGACGAGCCCACCGGGGCATTGGAGAAGAAGAGCGCCCGGGAGGTGTTGGACCTGCTCAAGCGCATCCACGCCGAGGGGGCGGCCCTGCTCCTGGTCACCACCCGCGCCGAGGTGGCCGAGGCCTTGCCGGCGCGCGTGCTGTACCTCGACGACGGCAAACTGGTCGGCAGCGACCCCGCCGCGGCGCCGGGCGCAGGAGCGCCCGGCGCGGGCGAGGACCCGGCGGGCCCTGAGGTCGCCGGCGACGCAGGCTCCCGCGCGGCGACGGTGCCCTGACCATGCACCTCTACTATTTCCGCGAATCCGCCCGCTCCATCCGCCAGCATCGCGCGCTGGCCACCACCGCCATCGTCGTCCTGACCGCCGCGCTGGCGCTCACCGGCCTCTTCATGCTCCTCACCTACAACGCCGAGCGGGCTCTGGAACTCATGGGCGACCGGCGGGAGATGATCGTCTACCTGCGCGACGACCTCTCGCCCTCCGACCGCGACCTGCTGATGGGGCGGCTGCACGATCTCTACGGCTTCACCACCTACGTCAGCAAGGAGCAGGCGTGGGACGAGATGCGCCAGCAGGTGGGGGACCCGACCCTGCTCGAGGCCGTGCAGGACAATCCGCTGCCCGCGTCGATCCGCATCAAGCTCAAGCCGGCGCTGCTGGCGCCCGATTCGATGGAGGCGGCCGCCCGCGAGGTCGCCAAGTTCCCCGAGGTCGAGGACGTGCGCTACGGCGCGGAGTGGGTGCGGCGCCTCGACGAACTGGGCGCGGGGCTGCGCCTCGGCACGCTCGGAGTCGGCGTCATCGTCGCCATCGCCGTGGTGTTCGTGCTCTACAACACCATCCGTCTCACCGTCCTCGCCCGCCGCCAGCAGGTCGAGGTGATGAGCCGCCTGGGGGCCACCGATCGCTTCATCGCCTGGCCGTTCGTGCTCGAGGCGATGACCGAGGCCGCCTTCGCGGCCCTCCTGGCGCTGGGGGCCGTGTTCGGCGTGCAGCGGGCGCTGGCCACCCGGCTGATCGGCCTCGAGTTCCTGCCGCCGGTGTGGGCGCTGGCCTTCGTGGGCGCCGCGGTGGCGCTCGCCTGGTTCGCGGCCTGGTGGGCGCTCTCCCGGGTCCTGCGCGCCGTCGGCCCGTGACACGCCTCGGCAGCCTGCTCCTGCTCGTGGCGCTGGCCCTCCCGGTCGCCGCGCGGGCCCAGGACAGTCTCGAGATCTCCAAGCAGCGCGAGCTGGAGGAAACGCGGCGCCAGGCGCGCGAGTCCCGCGCGATGGCCCAGCAGCTCAAGGGCAAGGAGACCCAGGCGCTCGGCCAGCTGCACCGCACCGACCGCGAGCTGTCGCTCACCCGCAACCGCCTGCGCAACCTCCTGCGCCGGCGCCAGAACCTGGGCCAGCAGCTCGAGCTGACGCGCACCGATCTGCAGATGAGCATCCACTCGCTCACCGGCGCCCGGGAGCGACTGCGCCACCGGCTGCGCAGCATCTACAAGGTCGGCCCGGCGCGCGACCTCGAGGTGCTGCTTTCGCAGCAATCGTTCGCCCAGCTGCTCGCGCGCTGGGACTTCCTCCTGATGGTGGCCGAGCAGGACCGCCAGCTCATGGAGGAGGTGCGTGACCGCAAGGTGCAGGTCGAGCGACCACCGGCGAGAACAAGCGCCTGAACAAGCTCCGGATCCAGCGCGCGACCCAGGTGCAGAGCATCCAGACGCAGCGGCAGGCCTACGAGGCGGCCGCGGCCGAGCTGGAGCGCAGCGCCCGGGCGCTGCAGAGCCTGCTGGTCCGGCTCGAGCAGAAGCGCAGGAACGAGACGAGCCGGGGGGCACCCGAGCCCTACAGCGGCGACTTCGCGAAGGGCCAGGGCTCGCTGGACTGGCCGGTGCGCGGCACGCTGGTCGGCCGCTTCGGGCCCGAGACCCATCCGCGCTTCGGCACCACCATCAACAACAACGGCGTCGACATCGCCGCCACGATCGGCACGCCGGTGCGCGCGGTCGCCAAGGCGCGGGTCGAGTACACGAGCGAGGACTACGCCTCCTACGGCCCGATCGTGATCCTCAACCACGGCGACGGGTACTTCACGCTCTACGCCCACCTGTCCGAGATCCTGGTCACGGTCGGCCAGGAGATCCCCGCCGGCCAGATCATCGGCCGGGTCGGTGACACCGGCTCGCTCAAGGGGCCCGAGCTGCACTTCGAGGTCCGCAAGGGCGGCACCGCGCTGAATCCCGAGGACTGGTTGCACTAGCTCCGGCAACGCATATGCCCCGCCTCCCCGCGTCGCCCGCCGCCTCCGGCCGTGGCCGCCGCCCGCCGCGCACGCGTCCGTGGCTCACACGCGATGCCGCGCCCGGGATCGGCGTGGGCGAGGCGCGGGTCGAGCGCCTCGTCGCCTGGGCGCTCGCCGGCGTGCTCGCGATCATGCTGCTGGCGGTGGCGCTCGGGCCCCATCGCATCGGCGACTACTCGACCGAGACCGACTTCTACGGCGCCTACGCCGACGGCGCGCGGCTGATCCAGCACGGCCATCTCGACGCCACGCGCTACGGCGTGATCGGCCCGGTCTACGAGGTGACGCTGGCGCTGGCGGGCCTGGTGGTCCGCGACCTGTTCCTCGCCGCCGAGCTGATCTCGGTGCTGGGGACGCGGCTGGCCCTCCTCGCGGCCCTCTTCCTCGCCACCAATCCCTACTTCGTGCGCTACGGCTACACCGCCTCGACCGATGCCCTGGCGCTGGCGCTCCAGGCGGCCGCCCTGGCGCTGCTGCTGGGCTGTATGGGCCGGCGTGCGGCCGCGGCCGCCGGGCTGGTCGCCGCACTGGCGTTCCTCACCCGCTACTCGGCCATCACCCTGCTGCCGGTGGGCCTGCTCGCCGCCGCGTGCGGCGGGCGCCCGGCCGGGCCCGGCACCTCGCGGCGCGCGGAGAAGCTGGCCTTCGCGGCCGGGTTCGCGGCGCTGGTCCTGCCCTGGCTCGGCTTCAGCCTCGCCCACGGCGCCGGCGTCGGCGCCTCGCTCCACCACAACCTCGCCTACGAGGTGTTCGCCCGCGCGCTCGAGCCCCAGTTCAAGTCGCTGTGGGACGTCATCGCGCGCGACCCCGCCGCGGTCGCCCGCCAGATGGCGATCAACGTGGCGGCCCACCTGCGCGACGACGCGCGCATCCTGCTCGGCCCGCCGTTCGCCGCTGCCGCCCTGCTCGGCGGCCTGCTCGCCGGTGCCACCGGCGCCCTGCGGCGCGGCTGGCCGCTCGCGACCGCGGCGCTGCTGGGATTCCTCGCCTTCGTGCCGGTGTTCTACTCCGAGCGCTATTCGCTGGCGCTGCTGCCCTTCTACGCCGTCGCCGCCGCCTACCTGTTCGCCGCGCCGCGGTGGGCCTTGGTCCTCGGCGGCCGCGTCCCGCTCAAGCCGCTGCTGGCCGTGATCCCGTTGGCGCTCGGGGTCTTGGGCTCGTGGGACCTGCAGCGCCGCGTCCTCGCCCAGCAGCCGGTCGAGGCCTCGGCGTGCGCCGAGCGCCTGCGCGCGCTGGCGCGCCCCGGCGATCGCGTGATCGCGCGCAAGCCGCACATCGCCTGGCTCGCCGGCGTCGGCGCGGTGCCGTTCCCATTCGTCGACCGCCTGGACTCGCTGGCGGCCTACGCGCGCGCGCACCAGGCGCGCTGGCTCTTCTACGCGCTCCCCGAGGGCGAGTCCCGCCAGGGCTTCCGCTACCTGCTCGACACCAGTGCGGTGGTCCCGGGCCTCACCGTGCGCCAGGTGAGCGGACCGCGGCCGGCGGTGCTCTACGACACGCTGGTCGCCCTCCACGACGCCCGCGCCGCGGCGCTCAGCTACCCGCGCGATGCGCGCGCGCAGCGCGTCGCCGGGACCATCGAGCTGGCGCTCGGCCAGCTTGCCGCCGCCCGCGTCCACCTCGAGCGCGCCGCCGACCTGGCCCCGTCCGACGTCGAGGCACTGCTCCCGCTCGGCGAGACGCTGCTCCGGCTCGGCGAGTTGAGGCTCGCCGGGCTCGCCTACGCGCGCGCGGAGACGGTGTCGCCGGGCAACGTCTCGGCCCGCGTCGGCCGCGGCTGGGTGAGCCTGGCCTCGGGCCGCCCGCAGGAGGCGGCCGAACTGTGGCGCCCGGTCATCGGCGCTACCACGAACCCCGCCACGCTCGCGCGCATGGTCGAGCTCTACGAGCGCCTCGGCGACCGCGAGGCCGCCGCCGCGGCGCGGGCGCGGCTGGGGCGGTAGGGAGCGGGCGACCGGCGGGGACGAATGATCGACATTACTCCAATGTCTATCACTCGCGCCCGTGCGCGATGGTCGGATAATAGCCGTCAGCCGCAGCCCCGCTGAACCGCCCACGCGCACCCCCGGGCGCAGCCGGCGCGGCCCGGAGTGCGAAGCCATGGAGTCGCCGCGGGGCACATGAATTCCCGAGCGGTGGTCTTATCCGCGTTCGCGTTCCTGAGCCTTTGTCTGTGCCTCGGCTGCGCTCGGGATCCACTTCGACCGTATCCTGGCGAACCGACGCCTCCATTCAGGCCATCCGTCGACGATTCCCCCGCATGGTCTCCCGATGGCCGCTCCATCGCCTACCATCGACGATTCGCCAGCGCGGACGGGCCGCCGGGGCTCTATATCATCGGGGCTGAAGGCGGAACGCCTCACTTCCTCGCCTTGGGCGACTTTGGGTCGCCGACGTATCTTCGCTTCTCACCTGATAGCAGGTCTCTGTCGTGCGTGCAAGGCATCCAGCTCCTCGTGGTAGACGTCCAGACGGGCTCCTCCTTTCAGCCGCTGTACACCAACCGCGGCGTCGCGCAGCCGGACTGGTCGCCGGGCGGTCGCTCGATCGCTTACCGGCGACTTATCTCCTCGGGGGATGATCCGCCGGAGTCACTTGGTCTCCACATTCTCGACCTGGTCACGGGACTCGATCGCCCCGTGCTCCACGGTGGTCAGGCCATATTCGGAAGCTACCCCGTGTGGTCCCATGATGGTCAGCACATCGCGATCGGGGAAGGTGTGAGCGGAGGGCCATATCACATTTCGCTCTTGAGTGTCGATGGAGTGACGCTTCGCCCCCTGGTCGATGCTGCGGCCGGGTACGGCCTTGGACTCCTGCGCAGGTACACGTTCCGAGCACTGGGCGTCGATGGCCTTGTCTTCGGCGGCGTGACCTCATCGGGCACGGGTCCGTCCTTCATGAACTGGGATGGCTCCGGCCTGCAACAGATGCCACCGACGTACCACGACTTTGACGCTTACTCGCCAGATGGTTCGTACGCAGTTGGTCCACGCTTCAGTCCACATGATTCGCTTGAAGTGCTATTCATCTTCAAGACGGACGACGTCACGGGAACCACCTATAGGCAGCTCACGTCGTACCGTCCTCCGCAAGAGGCCCCGACGGCCGCCCTTTCGCCATGGCGATCTCTCGGCTTCCAGAGATCATGGTGAGGAGGTAGACGACCGTGCCCTCTCCGCTGGCTGGCGATAATCGAAGTTGGCGGCGGCTGTGCCGCCGATGGGTAGCCGCGCCCGCTGTCACGGTCATGCTGCTGGGTGCCCCCCACGCTGCTTCCGCGGAGTTCGGATCAGGGGCGCTGCTGGTAGGAATAGGGGTCGGTGGTGGCGGGCGTGACTTGCTGAGCATCGCCGACGTCCGACCGGCCTGGCATGGCCAGGCAGTCGCGGACCTCGAGGTGCAGTACCTCCTGAGGAAGCGGTGGGCCGTGGCGATTGAAGGTCGGGCGGCCGGGTCGTGGTTCGACTTCAGGCAGACCCTGGGCGCATCGGGCAACATCAAGGATCAGGATCTGGCTCTCCGAGCCATGCTTGACCACCGCACGCGGGCCGCTTTCGTTGGCGTCGGTGTCGAGTACGGGCAAGCCCGATCATTCACCTACACCCGGTTCTACGACGATGAGGGTCCGCGGACGTACTTTCTCGGAGGGGCTCTCCGCGTGGGTCTTGCGCATGAGATCCATCCGCGAGTCCAGGTTCACGGCGAGATCACGGAGACTGTGTTTCGGGCCCATGCGCGGGATGCATCCACTGGCAGCAGCTACAGCTGGCTTGGGACATGCTCGTCGATTACGTTAGGCGTGCGACTCGCGCTGTTGACCAGTCGAGCCAAGTGACGTCGGGGTTTCGTATGGCTCGTGCCGTCGGCGTCGGCGCTCGCTCGAAGTCACCGGTCCTTCGGATGGCCTGGGGCCTCTCCTCGTGGGGCGCGTACCCAAACGGCGCCTTCGGAGTTCCATGGCTGCGAGTGAACCCGACGACCAGAGGAGTCAATCACCAGCGGGTTCCCGGAGACGCCAGGGATTAGGAGAAGCCCGCAGCGCTCCGCTGCCAAGGATCTCATCATCCCGCCGTCTGTCCCCTCGACCAGCGTCTTCATCCGGCGGTCGAGGTCCACGAAGTAGAATGGGCCAACGACCCCAGACCAGTCGTGCTCGGGGGCACCAGAGCCTCCTGGCTGAAACGCGATGCCTCGTCGCGGCGCGGCCTGCAGCGCGAGGAAGAACCACTGGTCGCCGAAATGGCCATTCCCCTCGTCTTTGGTGATCGTGATCGTTGAGGTGTCGATGAACGCGGTCTTTCCTCTCCACGCTTCTTCGTAGGCTTCACTCGCAAGGTCTTCCAAGGCAATAATCGGGGCCTCCCGCCCAATCCGGCTGCCGTCGGACCATTGCCACCGGTCGTCATCGGGATCCGCGAGATCCAGGGTGTCGGCCCGGATTCGCCGCCATGTGCCACCCTCGCGGCCCGACTGCCACAGCTCGCCAGCGCGTCGGTCGTCGAACGGGTCGTCTGTCTCGGGACGTCCCAGCAGACACAGCGTTTGCCAGCACCCACTGTCAGGATTGAACCACCAGCGTCCATGCCCTCCGGGCAGCCGGATGATCAGCTGCGGCTTCGCGCCGAGCCGCCATTCCGCGCGATAAACAGAATCGCCCGAGCTGAACGTGACGCTGTGGTACGCCGTGTCCCAGCGCACACCGTCGAACCCGCGCGTGGAACTCAAGTAGAACTGGTCCACGCTGCGACGGGGGTCAAATATCCACCACTCGACCTGCTGAGACGGAGATCCTTGATAGGGGAAGAGGAAGTAGCCGATGACATGATCGCACGGCTCAGCCCCTCGACTGGAGAGCGGAGGGGCGGCAAGACTCTCAACATCGGCTCGCCCGAGAGCCGAGAACACGAGAGCCACCACCAGAAGATCGATCCGTTGGCGAAGCAGCCCTGCTCGCCAACTCATAGGGCCTCCTGTGGAACGCCGGGATTGACCGCCCCGCCTCGAATGATAGCGTCTACTCCAAACCCGGGGCTTCCGGCTTTGGTGTGGGTGAAAGAGCGGGCC
>VBPB01000275.1 GCA_005893365.1 Candidatus Eiseniibacteriota bacterium | reverse complement strand
GGGCGCGGCACGGAGACCGCCCAGCCGGCGCCATCCGGGCGCCGGCCGGGCTTGTCCTCGGCCCGCTCCGCCATCCCTGGCTGCGCGGGCCTGCGGAGTCTCCGTGCCTCGCCCCGACCCGCTCCCCCGCTTGCGCCGCGCGTCCGCCCCGAGGCCGAGCCGCGCGGAGTCTCCGTACCGCGCCCCTACCGGCTCCCCCGCTTGCGCCGCGCGCCCGCCCCGAGGCCGAACGCCACGACTCGCGCCTCTTCCTATTTGGAGCCTTGAGCCACACCCATGCGGCTCCATCGGCTCGCGCCTTTCACGATGCGGAGTCTTTGAGCCCCACCCATGCCCGCTCCTCCGATTCGCGCCTTTCCCTATATGGAGCCTTGCGCATGCCCTGCCCCTCTGCGCACACCTCGCCGGTTCAGTGCTGGGACCAGAGGGTCCGGCGGTCGGCGGTGACCTCGCCGGATCGGACGCCGTGCGGGAGCCGGGGGGCGAAGGCTTGGAGGCGCGCGGCCAGCGTCTCGCGCGCGGCGGGGTCGAAGCCACGTTGTCCCGGATCGCCCAGCGTGCGACCGGCGCACCCCATCGCGCCGGGATCCGATCCTCGGTGATGTACTGATTCCCGAACCACGACTCGTAGGCGATCGCGATGCGGGCGCCGGATTCGCGCACGACGCGATCCACATCGGCGGCGCGACGGTGCCGCGTCACCAGGCGCAGGCGGGCGATCGGCATGGTGGCGAGCCCCATGAGGTCGCAACAGTGGAGGTCGGCGAGGTAGTTGACGAGGCCGATGTCGTTCGCCGCCACGGCCTGACCCGGGTACGCGCGGGCCAGGAACGACGCCATCTGGTACGGCTGCTGGTAGATGTTCTGGCTGGCGATCGGGGTCTGCTCGAAGGCCACGGTCCGCCGCCAGGCCAGGACCGCGGCCAGCAGGACCACGCCGACCCGCAGGGCCACGAGCCCACGCGCCCGGGCCGCGGCCGAGGCGGAGCCGGCCTCGGCCGCCTCCCCGGGGAACAACCGCCACGCGATGGCGGTCAGGCCCAGGACCATCAGGTAGGCGTCGTAGCGATAGAACCACCCGACGTCGGCGAACTGACGCCAGGGGTCGCGGCGGCGCAACGCGGCGCCCAGCCACAGCAGGCCTGCGACCGCCATCACGCCGGCGAGGGCCCGCGACTTCATGAGATTCCGGGGCGCCCGCCCCAGCAGTTCGGCCAGGCCCTCGGGCGCCCCCTTCACCAGCACCGAGTTCGGGATCGGGAACCAGCCGTGCCCGACGGCGTAGCCGCCGTAGAGCGCGACCGGGATCACCGCGGCCAGGAGCAACCCGGCGCCGTCGCGGGGACGCCCGCGCGCCGCGAACAGGGCCGCCACGACCAGGACGACGAAGAGTCCTTCGTAGCGGATCAGCGGCAGCAGGGCCGCCAGCGCCAGCAACCCGGGCGAGGCTCCTGACGCGGGCTGCCCCCGGGGGGCGGCGAGCCGAGCCATCGCCGCGAAGGCGAACCCGACGGTGGCCAGCGCATGGAGCGGGTGCTCCATCCCGCAGAACACGATCACGGGCAACGGCGTGAGGACGACCACCGCCACCAGGGTCACGAACCGGGCCGGACCCGGGACACGCGCCCGGAGCCGCGCGTCGATCAGCGGCAGACACGCCGAGGCGAGGACGAGGTTGAGCACCAGGGGCACGGCGTCCCGGACGCCGACGATCCGGTAGGCGAGTGCCAGCAGGGCGGTCCAGAGCGGCGACGAGGTCGACGAGCCGAATTCGAACGGCGTGACGCCCCAGACGCCGTGGAGAGCCATGTGCTTGGCGATCGCCATGTGGATGTACGGATCGTCCAGCGCGTAGACCAGGTGCCCGCCGGTGCGCGCGAGCGCCTGCCGGAGCAGCCCGGCGACGGCCGCCCAGAGGACGAGGAGCGCTGCGGCCAGCGGCAGGTGCCTGCGCCCGTCCGGTTTCACCCCGACCTCCGCCCCGCCGGCGCCGGAGGCCGCCGGCACGCGGCCGGCGGCGACCTCACGGGGCCGTCGCCTCGCGCTTCATGCGCCGGCCGATCAGGTCCACGACCAGGTAGAGCACGAACAGCACCGCCGCGGCCGCCATGAACCAGAGGAGCTTCTCGCGCATCACGTGGGAGAGCGCCTCGCGGCTCTTCAGCAGATCTGGCTCGTCTCCCAGGACCTGGGCGCCGAACCATGCCAGCACGGTGCACCACGTGGCGGAGCCGAGCAGGGTCATGAGCGAGAACCGGCCGAACGGCATGCGCGCGGCCCCGGCCGGCAGCGAGACCAGATGGCGCACCACCGGCAGCAGCCGCGCGAAGAAGATGCCGCCGGTCGAGAAATGATTGATCCAGCCCTCGGCGAGCAGCCACTTCTGCTCCGGCACGAACACGAAGCGGCCGTAACGGAGGATGAGCGGTCGTCCGACGCTGCGAGCCACCGCGTACGAGATCGCCGCGCCCGCCCATGAGCCCAGCGTGGCGCTCAGCACGATGCCCCAGAAGTCCAGGTGCCCCTGGCGCGCCCAGTAGGCGGCGGGCGGCACCACCAGCTCACTCGGCAGCGGGAAGACCGTGGACTCGATCGCCATCAGGACGAACACGCCGCCGTAGCCCCAGTCGCGCAAGTGCTCGAGCCAGCTCGTGAGCAGACTATGGAACATGTGGCCCCCTAGTGTCCCGTGCCGTCCGGCGGGCCCAGACGCTTCGCGCGCGCCACCTGCAGCGCGCGCTGGCCCTTGACTTCGTAGAGCATCCCGGAGACCAGCACCGGGTATCCGACCACCGCGTACAGGCTGTCGTTGGGGTTGGCGCCGTGCCGGTCGGCGATGATCGGATAGACCCGCCCGCCGGCCCGGTTGAGGAACGCCAGCCCCTGCCCGCCCCGCGCGCACATGAGGGCACAGTCGCGGTGCGCGAGCCCCTGGCCGCCGTGGGTGAAGTAGCACTGCGGGTCGATGATCTCGCCCTCCAGCGTCACCGCCCGCGCCGAACGCTCCCGCCCGCAGCCGGCGGCGAGGGCGAGGGCCGCGAAGCCGAGCAGCCGGACGGCGGACGGGATGCGCACGCGCGAAGCGGTCAGCCGCGTGCCGGGACGGCGGCGGCCGAGGCGGGCACCCGCTCGGCCCAGGCGAAGTCATCGCCTTCGGCCCGGGGCCGCGCCAGCGCGGTCTCGGGGTCGTGCTCGAGGCAGACCCACGCTCCCTCGGCGGCGGCCCGCGCCAGCAGGGCGCGCTTCTCCTCCATCGTCTCGATGGCGGCGATGTCGTAGCCCATCACGAAGGGGATGCGCACGTGGCTCGCCGTCGGGATGAGATCGGCGACGAAGTAGAGTGCCCCCTCCTGGCCGGACACGCGCATCAGCTGCTGGCCGCGGGTGTGGCCCTCGGCGGTGAACAGCTCGATGCCCGGCCAGGGGCGCTGGGGGCCCTCCCACAGGCGCAGGACCCCGGCCTCCATGAGCGGCGCGAAGTTCTCGGCCAGGTAGGAGGCCCGCTCGCGCGGATTGGGCCGGGAGGCGTTCTCCCAGTTGCGGCGCTGCACGTAGTAGTGGGCGCGCGGCAGCCGCGGCGCCAGCCCCCCGCCGCGGACCTCGGTCGCCCCGCCGGCATGATCGAAGTGCAGGTGGGTGAGCACGACGTCGGTCACGTCCTCGACGCCGAGCCCCAGGGCGGCCAGCGAGCGCTCGAGCGTGTGCTCGCTGTGGTCCACGGCGTAGATGTCCACGAGCTTGGGCGGGAACTTGGTGCCGATGCCGGTGTCGACCAGGATCCGCCGCCCCTCGCCCTCGAGCAGCAGGGTGCGCATCGCCAGGGTGATGCGGTTGCGGTCGTCGGCCGGGTGGGTCCGCGACCAGACCGGCTTGGGCACCGAGCCGAACATGGCGCCGCCGTCGAGACGGAGTCGCCCGGTCTCCAGCGTGTGCGCGGACCAGCCGCCGAGGGTGAGCGAGGGCATGGGACGCAGCATCGCCGAACCCGGGGGCGAGCGTCAAACCCGCGGGGCGCGCGGCGGGGCGCCCGCGTCACGGACCCGGGTGCGTAGCTAGCGGTCCCGGTCGCGCTCCGCCGCCGCCTTCTTCGTAGCACCCTTGGCGAGGCGGATGACCACCACCGCGTCGCCGGTGTTGATGACCAGCTGGTCCTTCAAGTCGCTCTCGCTGACGATCACCGAGCCGGTGCCGCGCACCTCGACCTCGCTGCCGCCGATGACGCCCGCATAACGCAGCCGGCGGTCCGGGGCATCCCCCGGCGTCGACCGCTGCCAGGTCGGGGCATCGGGACGCACCCGGACCCGCGACCCCACCTTGAGGCGCTCGATCTGGCGACGGAGATTCGTCAGCTGACGCCGCATCTCGTCCGGGTCGGAGAGCTCGTTCATCCGGCCGAGCCGGCTGTAGAGCTCCGCAAGCGTGATCGTCTCGCGCCGCCCCGGCCGCTCGATGGCCTGGGCGACGACGACCTGCGGCGCCCCGTCACGGACCAGCGTCCAGCGGACCGACTGCCCGGGCTGGATGGCGCCGAAGCGCCGCCCGCCGTCGGAGGAGAGCAGCGAGACCCCGTCGATCGCGGTGATGACGTCGCCGCGCCGGATCCCGGCCCGGGCGGCGGGGCTGCCCAAGTCCACCGAGTACACCTTGGGCCAACTCCCGAACCGCCACACCGCCGCGGAGTCGTCGCTGCTGCGGTTGGCGGTGCACTCGTT
>VBPB01000274.1:1236-5955 GCA_005893365.1 Candidatus Eiseniibacteriota bacterium | reverse complement strand
GAGCAGCGACCAGGCGCCCGCGCTCTATCCGACCGGGCTGCTCCGGCTCGCGAGCATCGCGCTGATGGCGGCGGTGGCGACCGGCCTCGCGGGGCGACGCGAACACCTGGGCCACAACGAGCGGACGATCCCCGAGGTGGTGACGCTGGTCGCGAGCCTGCTGCTGCTGGGCTGGACGGCGATCGAAGCCAGGCACCTGGCGCGCATGGTGGTAGGCGTCCCGGGCGTCTACGCGCAGCGCTTCCCCGGCGTCGACCCGCAGGCGCTGCGCCACGGCGTCCTGCTCGGCGCGTCGTTCACGAGCGCGGGCTGGCTGGCCGAGGCGCTGGTGTTGCTGGCACTGGGCTGGGCGCGCCAGTCGGCCTTCCTGCGCTGGTCGGGCCTGGCCCTGACCGGCATCACCGTGCTCAAGTTCCTGCTGCTGGACTTGCAGGCCGTCGATGTCTTCTGGCGCTTCCTGACCGCGATCGTGGTGGGCGTCGCCCTGCTCGGCGTGTCGTACGCCTACCAGCGGCGGTCGCGGGCGGCGCGGGGGAACGGATAGCGCGGGCGCGGCGGGCTTAACGCAGCGCCCCGCTCCTCGCGGCGCGCACGCGCTCGCGCAGCTCCAGCGCCCCACGGTCTCCCGGGTCCTGGGAGAGCAGGCTGTCGAGCTGGGCCTCGGCCTCGGCAAGTCGCCCCGCCTCGAAGCGAAGTTGGGCGAGGACGAAGTGCGAATCGAAGTTCTCAGGCCAGATCACAAGGGCTTCTCGAGCCTCTCGCTCGGCCGCCGTCTTTTCCCCGAGCGAGGTGAGCGCGAGGGCCCGCTTCGAGACCACCGTGCCAAGGAACACGCGCGCCTGGCGGTCTCCCTGGAGCGAGTCGGCGCGGCCGAGCTGGGCGAGGGCCTCGGTCCACTGCGCGCCCGCGATCGCGTCCACCCCGCGAAGCAGGGCGCGCATGGCATCCGGCGCGACCAGTGCGAACTGCCGGTCCCGGTATGGCTGGAATTCCACCACGGTGACCACCGGGGTCTCGGGGTGGCGGCGAAACTCCTCGAAGCGCATCCAGTGGAGCGTGCGATCCCGGTACCACACCTGGACCGCCTCGTTGCCTCCGAGCCCGTATTCGGTCATGAGCGGCAGGCCGCGCTGGACGACGGCGGCGTTGGCGGGGAGCCTCGGGTAGTGCGTCGCCAGCAACCGATGGATGCCGCGCGTGACACGCTGCAGGCGCGCGAGGCGTTCGAAATCCATGGACGATCCGTGGGTCGGGGGCGATACGGTCATCGTGGCCGGGGGGCCGGGGCTGGCCGCGAAGCTGACGAGTCGCAGCACAAGGAGTCCCCCCACTAGCCAGGGATGCGCGCTGCCGAGGAACGCGGTGAGCGCCACGCCCAATCCTAGGCTCGCGAGCACACTTCGATAGGGCCACCATCCCGGGTAAGCCTCGAAGAGTGGCGCGGCCGCCGCCAGGAACCAAGCGCTTCCCCACAGAACCCACGGCCACGCCTCTCGCAGCCGCTGGCGCGCATCCTTCCCAAGCGCGAACCGGAGGGCAGCGACCGTGAGCAGGATCGCCAGGGCCATCCACAGCGCGAGGTCTCCACGCGCGGGTTCAGCCGGGAGGCTGAACGCCGAGCGCGCGGCATTCGTCAGCGCCCACATGAGGCGGAGCGGGATTCCGCTGTCGCGGCTCGCGGGATCCGCCACGAGTTCGTGCCCGAACCGGATGCCACCGTGCTGACGTGCCACGAGGAGATAGACGAGCGCCCATGTGGTGACGGTAGCCGCGACCGCCCCCGACCATAGATGGGTCGATCGTGGCGCGCTCAGTGCGCTAGTCCTGGGCCCGTCCCCGGTCGCTCCCACCCCGAGCGATGACGCCCGCGCATCGGGCACCCACGGCAGGAGCAGGGCCGCCAGGACCGCGACCTCCTTGCAGAGCAACGCGGCGACCAGTGCCGCGAGCGTCGATGGCAGACGCCTATGCGCTGCTTCATGGATCGCGAGCGTCGCGAAGAGCAGGGCGCCGAGGTCTTGGAAGGCGCTCGGCCAGCCCAGGAGCACACGAGTCGATTCGGCGAACAGCGGGAAGCTCGCGGCGAGGGCGGCGAGCGGCCCAGTCCAGCGGACCCGCAATGCGCGGTAGAGGAATCCTGCGGCGGCCGCGAGGAGAATCGTGTGGAGTGCCGCCACCATGGCCGGGGCGCCGAGGATCAGCGGGGCCATGAGACTGAAGTACACCTGGCGCGAAAGTGGACGCCAGTAGAGCAGCGAGCCGAATCCGTCGAATGCCGAACCCCGGCTCAGGCGCAGCGCCCGGTGAAGGAAATCGAAGTCGTCCGAGACCGGCTCACCGAGTGGCGCGCCCCAAGCGTGTGCGAGGAGCGGCACGACGCAGGCGACGGTGGTCCAGAGCCACGGATCGCGCCAGAAGGGCGGGACCCCGGGAGCAGATCCGGCGCCCACGGAGCGCGTCTCTGCCAGAGCCGGTGGCGCGGCGAGCCCTCTGTGTTCGTGGCGCCGGCGAGACATGGACCGGCAGTCTTCCACAGCCGGTTCCGATTGTCATGGAACACTCTTGGAGATAGCGCGAGAAGATCCGCTCTCTCCAGGACGCAGGCATCCTCGGCGCGGCGGGCCGCCGGTCGCGCCCGCCCCGCACGCGATCCGCGACCCGCCCGCGCCAGCCGTCAACGCGTCAGCGTGAACTTCCGCGTCAGCACCTGGCTGCCCAGCTGATAGCGCATGAAATAGAGCCCGCTGCCCGCCGGATTCCCGGCCGTCCGCCCGTTCCACGTCGCGACGTGCCAGCCGGCGGGGTACGAGCCCTCCGCCAACAGCGCCAACTCCCGCCCCTGGAGATCCACGATCGAGACGCGCACCTTGGCCGCGGTCGCCAGCCCGAACGTCACCTGGGCCGAACGCCGCATCGGGTTGGGGATCACCGGCCCGAGCGCGAAGTGCGCCGGGGTGTCCTCGACCGCGACCGGTCCGTCGAAGCTCGCGTCGATGGTGTGGGGCGCGGTGACGTTGTTGAACGTGTAGTTCTGGCTCGGGGTGACCGGAGCCGAGTCGATCAGGAGCTCGCTCACCACGTAGTTCGGGTCGGGCGTGATGGTGTACGACTGGTTCGATCCGCACGGGACCGGCGTGGCGCCGAGCGGACTGATCGACCCGTGCGCCCCGGCCGACGAGGTGATCGTCACGCTCGTCTGCGAGAAGCTGGCCGAGATGGTGTGGTTGGCCTGGACGTTGGTGAACGAGTAGCTCGCCGGCGTCCCCACGCTCGAACCGTCCACGACCACATCCGAGGTCTGGTAGCACGCGTTGGGGAGGATGTTGAACGTCTGGCTGCCGCCCTGCGGCACGCTCACCGCGCCGCCCGGGCTGATCGCGCCGTTGGGGCCGGGCGTGGCGGTGATGGTGTAGGTGCCGAGCGTTCCCACCGAGGCCCAGTAGCTGGCCCACTTGCTGCCATTGGAGCCGGTATTGCCGTCGTCGGCGCCCACACGGTTCTTGCCGTACTCCTGCAGGACCCAGAGCGTGCGGTCGTCGGACGGATCGACCTGGGCGGTGGTGAAGTCCCCCCAGCGGTTCCGGCCGGTCGTCGTGCTGAAGGTCTTGTGGTAGTAGTCTTCGCCCGCCTTGTAGATGAACGGGTCGCGCAGCGTGCCCAGGCCATCGAGGGCCACGTGCACCGAGTAGGCCGCGGAGGGATGGATCCCCGACCCGAACTGCGAATACCCCAAGAGGAAATCACCGTACTGGTTCACGGCGATGGACGGGAAGGCGTACCAGTTGACGCCCGCCGCGTCGTCGATGCGGCCGCCGTCCGCGAACTGGGAAGGCGCGCCCGCCGAGAGGGCGGCGGTGAGCTTGGTCCACTGGACGGAGTTCCGATTGGTCGGGGTCGTGAGCCGGATGCTCTGCGTATAGTAGATGTACCCCCGGCCGGTGGTGGCGTCGACGCGGTAGATGGGCGCCGAGCGGATCTGGGCGTCCTGGGCCTCGATCGGGCACGGCGGGCTCGGGTTGGAGGCGCTGGTGCCGGCATTGGGGACACTCTGCGGGAGCTGGTTGCCGCTCGGCTGCGTCCAGGCGGGTATAGACCGGGGTAGACGGGGTGCCGGTGATGACGTCGACCTGGAAGGTGGCGGCCATACTGCCGAGATGGGTCGGCACGAACAGCGTGTCCTCGGTGGCCGAAACGGTCACGCACGGCGCGGCGCAGAAGCGCGTGCCCGCCCCGGTGAAGGTGCTGACGCCCGACAGCGTGCCGGCGCGCGCCGCCCCGTAGTCGGCCACGACCTGGACGCCGCCGGTGAAGGTGGTCCCGGTCGAGTTGTACTGGTTGATGCTCACGCAGATCCAGTTCTTGTTGAAGCCCAGGGTCGGGAAGTCGATCAGGTAGCTGCCGCCGAGCGTGACCGAATAGAGGAACCAATTGCCCGCGGGGTCGGCATTCTGCGAGACGCCGAACAGGATCTGTCCGGGATTGTTGGTGGTCTGGCTGGCGACGATCCAGCGGTTGTTGAAGGGATCGTAGGTGCAGCGCGGGTCGGTCAGCTTGCCGAGCAGGGCCTTGTTGGTGATCACGGGATTCCAGAAGGTGGCCGGGCCGAGCGTGAGGATGGTCGCGCCGTTGGCCTTGCTCTGGATCCGGTAGTTGTTGTTGAAGGTGCACATCACCGCCGTGGGCCCGACCCCGCCGCCGACGTCGGGCGGGATGATGATG
>VBPB01000274.1:0-1114 GCA_005893365.1 Candidatus Eiseniibacteriota bacterium | reverse complement strand
GGACGGGACGAGCGGCCGAACCGGGGGTGAGCCATGCAGGAGGCGCTGTTGGGCCTCCTCGCGAGCCAGCTGGGTGAAGTTCACGACCGCCGAGGCCGCGGTCGGGAGGGTCACGCCGTGCTGAGGTCCGGCCGGCGGTGCGGCCGCGGCGGGGTGCGGAAGCGCCGGCGCGAGCAGCGCCAGCGCGAGGATCGGGAGAACCTTGAGTAGCGAAGACGCCATGGTGGCCTCCAAGGATGACGGCGGGAAGAGCGGCGGCGCGCTCGCGTGAGGACGATAGCGTGGCGGGGTGGCGGCCGCGGTGGAGCGCGGCCTGCGCAACGCCGGTAACCGCCTCCACCCCGCGTGACGATGCCCTGATTGTGGTGCCGCGTCAGAAGGCTGTCAATCCTTCAAGCGCAACTATCCCTTCTCCTGCTTCTTGTCCCATTCCTCGCGGGTCACGACCTTGATCGGATCCAGCTTCTGGGCCCCCAGGTTGGTGTTGAGGCCCGGGAGCTCCTTGGCCGCGATGCCGTCGAACCAGGTCCGCGCGTCGGCGACCTGGCCTTCGAGGAACTCCATGAAGCGCAGCTGCCCGTTCGTGGGCCGCCCGTCGTAACCGTTGACCGCGCCATAGAGCGCGCCGAGCTTCTCGCGCAACTGCTCCTCGCCTGCCAGCTGGCCGCCCTCGCGGGTGGCGAGCAGCTTCTGGCGCCGGGCCTCGAGCTGGTCGGCCAGGGCGGTGAGCTTCTTCCCGAGGGCGCTCGAGGCGCCGGCCTTCTCGGCCCGGGCGCGCAGCTGGTTGCGCGCGTCCACGACCTCGTCCACCACGAAGCTCAGGTCGGCGAGGTCGCGGTAGAGCTGGAGCACCGTCTTCTGCTGCACCGCGCGGTCCTCGGCGGTGTGACGCGAGCGCGGGTCGGGCGCCAGGGTCACGGTGGACGAGAGCGTGTCCTTGCCGCGCAGGAGCTTGACGGCGTAGGCGCCCTCGGGCAGGCGCGGGCCGAAGATGGCGAAGCCGAGCGGCACCAGGTTCCCCGACGGCGGCACCTTGGGCCCCTTGAGCCGCATCGGCCAGGCGACGCGGTTGATGCCCCGGCGCTTGCTGCCCACCAGGGTCGAGATGACCTGA
>VBPB01000002.1:14000-18026 GCA_005893365.1 Candidatus Eiseniibacteriota bacterium | reverse complement strand
GCGGCCCGGCGGCGGTTGACCAGGCAGCGCTTGTGGGTCACGTGGTGCTCGAACTCGGCGCGGAAGTGCTTGATCGCCCCCATCACCGGCATCGCCGCGGCGTCGCCCAGCGCGCAGAACGACTTGCCCAGGATGTTGTCGGAGACGTCGTTCAGGAGGTCGATGTCCCGCGCGCGGCCGTTGCCGCTCTCGATGCGCTCGAACACCTCGCTCATCCAGTAGGTGCCCTCGCGGCACGGCGTGCACTTGCCGCACGACTCGTGCTCGTAGAACCGGGTGATGTTCCAGAGCGCGTCGACGATGCAGGTCTGGTCGTCGATGACGATGACCCCGCCCGAGCCCAGCAGCGTGCCCGCGGCCACCATCGACTCGAAGTCCAGGCCGGTGTCGAGCATGGAGGCCGGCAGCAGCGGCACCGACGAGCCGCCCGGGATCACCGCCTTCACCTTCATCCCGTCGCGCATGCCGCCGCAGTGCTCGTTAAGCAGCGTCGAAAGCGGCAGGCCCATCGGCACCTCGTAGTTGCCGGGCCGCTTCACCGGCCCCGAGACCGAGAGGATCTTGGTGCCCGGACTCATCTCGGTGCCCCACTGGCGGAACCACTCGGCCCCGTGCTTCAGGATGGGGGGCACGTTCATGAGCGTCTCGACGTTGTTGACCACCGTCGGGCACGCGTACAGGCCCTCGACCGCCGGGAAGGGCGGCTTGAGCCGCGGCTGGCCGCGATAGCCCTCGAGCGAGGAGAGCAGGGCGGTCTCCTCGCCGCAGATGTAGGCGCCGGCGCCGAGGTGGGTGTGGAGCTCGAAGGCGAACCCGCTCCCCAGGGCGTTGGCGCCGAGCAGACCGGCCCCCTTGGCCTCGGCGATCGCCCGCTCGAGGATGCGCTGGATGTACTCGAACTCGCCGCGCAGGTAGATGTAGCCGGTGTGGGCGGCGAAGGCGTAGGCCGAAAGCAGCATCCCCTCGATGAGCAGATGCGGGTTCTTCTCCATCAGCTCGCGATCCTTGAAGGTGCCGGGCTCGCTCTCGTCGGCGTTGCAGACCAGATACTTGGGCTTGGGCGAGTGCTTGGGGACGAAGCCCCACTTCATGCCGGTCGGGAAACCCGCCCCGCCGCGACCGCGCAGCCCCGAGGCCTTGACCACCTCGATGCACTGGTCGGGCGGCGTCTTGCCCAGGATCGCCGCGGCGGCCTCGTATCCGCCGCCCTCGCGGTAGACGTCGAGCGACGTGAGCCCGGGCGTCTCGATGTCCTTGAAGAGCAGCGGGCCGCGGGGACTGCTCATCGCAGGGTCTCCAGCAGGCGGTCCACCTTCGCCTCGTCCAGGTTCTCGTGGTAGTCGAAGTTCACCTGCATGCACGGCCCGCCGCCGCACGCGGCCAGGCACTCGACCCGGCGCAGCGTGAAGCGTCCGTCCTTCGTGGTCTCGCCGTGGCCGATGCCGAGCGTGTGCTCCAGGTGCTTGAACAACCGGTCGGCGCCCATGATCGAGCACGAGAGCGTCATGCAGACCTGGAGGTGATGCCGGCCCACCGGCTCGAGGTTGAACATGGTGTAGAAGGTGGCGATGCCGAACACCTCGGGCTCGGGCAGGTCGAGCGTGTGCGCCACGAGCCGGAGGGCCGACGGCGAGAGCCAGCCCCACTCCCGCTGGGCGATCCACAGCACCGGCAGCACCGCCGAGCGGGGGTTGGGATAATGGGACAGCGCCTCCTCCACCTCGGCCGCGCGCGCGGCGGGCCAGGCGAGCGCCGGGGGCGCCTCCTGCGGCATCACGGGCGCCTGACTCACCGGTCGATCTCCCCGAGCACGATGTCGAGGCTGCCGATGGCGGTGATGACGTCGGCCACCAGCCGCCCTTGGATCATCGTCGGCAGCGTCTGGAGATTCACGAACGACGGCGAGCGCACCTTCATGCGCCAGGGGCGCGGCGTGCCGTCGGAGACGAAGTAGAAGCCGAGCTCGCCCTTGGGGGCCTCGATCGCCTGGTAGGCTTCGCCGACCGGCGGGAAGAAGCCGTGCGCGACGATCTTGAAGTGGTGGATGAGCGCCTCCATCGAGGTCTTGACCTCTTCCTTGGGAGGCACCACGTACTTGAAGTCGCGCAGCCGGTAGTCGCCGCGCTCGCCCATCGCGCGGAGCTTCTGGATCGCCTGATCGGCGATGCGCGTGGCCTGGCGGATCTCCTGGACGCGCACCCGGTAGCGATCGTACGCGTCGCCGTGCTCGCCGGTCGGGACCTCGAAGTCGTACTGGTCGTAGTCGCAGTAGGGCTCGTTCTTGCGCAGGTCCCAGCGCACGCCCGAGCCGCGCAGGATGGGCCCGGTGGCCCCCAGCGCCACCGCGTCGGCCGCCGAGAGCGGGGCGACCCCCCGCGTGCGGGCCAGCCAGATCGGGTTCTTCGAGAGCAGGCGCTCGTACTCGTCGGCGTGCGCGGGCATCTCGTCGACGAACGTCTGGCAGCGGTCGAGGAAGCCGGCCGGGATGTCGGCCGAGAGCCCCCCGACGCGGAAGTACGAGGCGGTCATGCGCGCGCCGCACACGTGCTCGTAGATCGAGAGCACCTTCTCGCGCTCGCGGAAGCAGTAGAAGAAGACCGTCATCGCGCCGATGTCGAGCGCGTGGGTGCCGAGCCACACGCAGTGGGCGCTGATGCGGGTCAGCTCGGTGAGCAGCACGCGGATCGCCTGCGCCCGCGCCGGGGCCGCGATGCCGAGCAGCTTCTCGGCCGCCAGGCACAGCGCCAGGTTGTTGGACATCGGCGCCAGGTAGTCCATCCGGTCGGTCTGCGGGATGGACTGCGTGTAGGTCTTGTACTCGGCCTGCTTCTCCATGCCGGTGTGCAGGTAGCCGATGATCGGCTTCGCCTTGACGACCGTCTCGCCGTCCAGCTCGAGCACCACCCGCAGCACGCCGTGCGTCGACGGGTGCTGCGGCCCCATGTTGAGGGTCATGGTCTCAGTGCGCACGGTATCGCACCTTCTTGGGTTTGAGCACGGTGAGGTCGGGCTTGGGCAGCATGCGGCCGGGCGTGTTGTGGGTGAACGCCACCTCCTGATAGCCGAGCGGCGAGTCCTTGCGCAGCGGCCAGCCCACCCAGTCGTCGGGCAGCAGGATGCGGGTCAGGTCGGGGTGGCCGTCGAAGACGATGCCGTAGAAGTCGTAGGTCTCGCGCTCGTGCCAGTTGGCGGTGGGCCACACGCCGATCACGGTAGGCACGTGGGGCTCGGCCTCGTGCACGCGCACCTTGAGCGTGATGCGGCAGGTGTGCTCGAGCGAGAGCAGATGGTAGATCACCTCGAAGCGCGGCTCGCGCGGCAGCAGGTCGACGCCGCCGACCCACGAGAGCATCGCGAAGCGGAGCTCGGGCTCGTCGCGCAGGAAGGCGGCCATCTCGACCAGGCGGTCGGCCGGGACCACCAGCGTGTGGTCGCGCACCGCCTCCCCGGTCTGCCGCTCGATGGACGTGCCGGTGAAGCGCTCGCGCAGGCGCTCCTCGACCCGGGCGGGGGCCAGGGCCATCAGGCCGCGCCCTTCTTCTTGCGCGGCGGCGCCAGCGTCAGCGTGCCCACCTGGACGTTCGAGGCCAGGATCTTCTCCTGGAGCTTCATGATCCCGTGGATCAGCGCCTCCGGCCGCGGCGGGCAGCCGGGCACGTAGACGTCGACCGGGACGATCTTGTCCACGCCCTGGACGATCGCGTAGTTGTTGAACACGCCGCCGCACGAGGCGCACGCGCCCATCGAGATGACCCACTTGGGATCGGGCATCTGGTCGTAGAGCTGCCGCACCACCGGCGCCATCTTGATGCTCACCCGCCCGGCGACGATCATGAGATCGGCCTGCCGCGGCGAGGCGCGGAACACCTCGGCGCCGAAGCGCGAGATGTCGAAGCGCGGGCCGACGATCGCCATCATCTCGATGGCGCAGCAGGCGAGGCCGAACCCGAGCGGCCAGATGGCGTTGGCGCGCGCCTGATTCACCGCCCAGTTGACCATGCCGCCGACCGGGGGGAACAGCACGCC
>VBPB01000002.1:0-13962 GCA_005893365.1 Candidatus Eiseniibacteriota bacterium | reverse complement strand
GCCGGCGCCGGCAGCACGCGGAACGGGTTCTCGGGTCTGGGGTCGGTCATGGTCGCGTCTCCTTAGATGCGCGGCCGGGGCTGGTCGGCGCTAGTCCCATTCGAGCGCCCGCTTCCGCAGCAGGTAGACGTAGCCCACGAACAGGATGACGATGAACAGCGCCATCTCGACCAGGCCGTAGAGCCCGAGCTGACGGAACGCGACCGCCCACGGGTAGAGGAACACCGCTTCGATGTCGAACAGAATGAAGAGGACGGCCACCAGGTAGAATTTCACGGAAAACCGCTCGCGCGCGTCGCCGACCGGGTCCACGCCGCACTCGTACGACGACATCTTCACCCGGTTCTTCCGGCGCGGGACGATGATGCTCGAGAGCCCGATGGTCCCGGCCGCGAAGCCGATCGCCACCAGCAGGAAGAGCAGGATCGGCAGGTATTCCCTCATCGTCTCCCTTCCTCGCACGCCCCCACGGCCCGCGCCGGGATGGCGCCACCCGCCACCCTACGAAGCGACACGACGACCGTCAAGACACGCGCCCTAACCCCGCGCGTTCAACGCCTTCACCGCCTCGGTGAGCGCGGGCACCACCTCGAAGGCGTCGCCCACCACGCCGAAATCCGCCACCTTGAAGATGGGGGCGTCCGGATCCTTGTTGATCGCCACGATGCAGCGCGACGACGACATCCCGGCCAGATGCTGGATGGCGCCGGAGATGGCGACCGCGACGTAGAGCTTGGGCGAGACCGTCTTGCCGGTCTGCCCGACCTGGTCGCCGTGCGGGCGCCAGCCCGCGTCCACGACGGCGCGCGAGGCGCCGACCGTGGCACCCAGGGCCGCCGCCAGCGCCTCGATCATGGCGAAGTTCTCGGGCCCCTTGAGGCCGCGACCGCCCGAGACGATGATCTCGGCCTCGGTGAGATCCACCTTGCCGGCGCTCCCGGTGCGGACCTCGAGCACCCGCGCGCGCGCGGCGGCCGGATCGTGCTCGATCGCGAGCGGCGTCACCGCGGGTGCGCCGCCGTTCTGCGCCGGCGCCGGCGCGAAGACCTTGGGGCGCAGCGAGACCAGCGCCGGCGCGCCGGTGAAGGCGACCCGCTGGACCGCCTTGCCCGCGTACACCGGGCGCGAGGCGATCAGGCGCCCGCCCTCGACCGCGAGCCCCGTGCAGTCGGCGGCCAGCCCCACGCCGAGCCGCGCCGCGACGCGTGGCGCCAGGTCCCGCCCCATCGCCGAGGCGGAGAACAGCACCACCGCCGGCTTCACCTTCTCGACCGCGGCCACGACCGCGCGCGCGTAGCCGGCCGGCTCGTAGTGGCCGAAGGACGCGTGGGTCGCCAGCAAGAGCTCGGACGCACCCGCCTCACCCAGGGCGGCGAGCCCCGGATCGGCCGCGGCGGCGCACACGCCCACCACCGGTCCGCCCAGCGTCGCCGCGAGGCGCACGGCCTCGCCCAGCGCCTCGCGGGCGACCGTGCGCACCAAGCCGCCCTTCTGCTCGATGAAGACCAGGATCGCCATGGGTCAGATCACTTTCGCTTCTTCGCGCAGCACGCGCACCAGCTCGGGCACGGCCGCGGCCCCCTGGCCGACGATGCGTCCGGGCGAACGGGCCGCCGGGAGCGCCAGCGAGACGACCTCGAGCGCGGGCGGGGCCAGGGTCACGGCTTTCTCATCGATGGGCTTCTTCTTGGCCGCCATGATGCCCTTGAGCGAGGCGAAGCGCGGCTCGTTGAGTCCCTTCTCGGCCGAGAGCACGGCGGGCAGCGTCACCTCGACCACCTCGCGGCCGCCCTCCACTTCGCGCTCCGCGACCGCCTGGGTGGCGTCCGCGGACAGCGTGATCGCCGCCACGACGGTCACGCACGGGTGGCCGAGCAGCTCGGCGACCATCGGCGGGACCTGGGCCGCGTCGTCGTCCACGGCCTGCTTGCCGAACCAGAGGAGGCGGGCGTCGAGTCCCTTGAGCTCGGCGGCGATGGCGCGGGCCACCTGGAGCGGCTCGGGAGGCGCCCCGTCGGTCTTGAGATGGATGGCGCGGTCGGCGCCCATCGCCAGGGCGTTCCGCAGCGTGGTCTGGACGCCGGCCCCGCCCAGGCTCAGCACGACGACCTCGCCCGCGCCCGCGGCCTCGCGGATGCGCAGGGCCTGCTCGATGGCGAATTCGTCGTAGGGATTGAGGATCCAGGTCACCGCCGTCGGATCGAGCGTGCGGCCGTCCGACGCCACCTTGACCCGGGTCTCCGTATCGGCGACCTGCTTGATGCAGACGACCTGGAGCACCCGCCCACCTCACAGCGCCCGCGGCCCTTTGGCGGCCGCCAACGCACACATTCAGACGTGTTCCGCGCCCGCTTCGGGGCCGCGGAGGCCGAACCCCCCATCGAAACGGCCGCAGTCTGGCGTGAGCCCCCGCGAGTGTCAAGGCGACGGCCGTCCGATGCGGATCAGCCGTCCCCCGCGCCACTCGGGCCGCCGCGCGGTGGACCGGTGGGCTGCACGGGAGACTCCGCAGACCCGCGCAGCCGGGAGGCGGAGCGGGTCGAGGACAAGCGAAGGCTTCGCCAGGATGGCGAAAGCCGAGCGGTCTCCCGTGCGGCCTGCCGGTCCACCGCGCGGCCGAGCCGGCTCCCGGCGGCCGAGCCGGCTCCCGGCGGCCGAGCCGGCTCCCGGAGTGGCGGCCAGCCGCACGGCTCCCGGCGGCCGCCGTGCCTCACCCGACGTCGAGCGTGTCTTCCGTCGCGCGCGCCGCGAGCGCCGCCGCGTCTTCGGCCGCGCGGACGCGGGTGAGGCGGCCGCCGCTCACGGTCAGCTCGGCCAGGCGGCCGCGACCGTTGTAGTTGGAGGACATCACCGCGCCGTAGGCCCCCGCGTCGAGCAGCGCCACCAGGTCGCCGCGTTCGAGCGGCGGGAGCGCCACGTCGCGCTCGAACACATCGGCGCTCTCGCACACCGGGCCCACGACCGTCGCCGGCTCGTGGGCACCCGCCCGCGGGCGCACCGGGACGATGCGGTGGTGGGCGTGGTAGAGCGCGGGGCGGATCAGGTCGTTCATCCCGGCCCCCAGCACGATGAAGCGCCGGGCGCTCCCCTCGCCCGCGCCGCGCCGGCGCTTGACCCACAGCACTTGGGCCAGCAGCACGCCGGCGTGGGCCACCATCCATCGGCCCGGCTCCATCACCCGGTCCAAGGGCAGCGCGCCGAGCAGCCCCTTGAGCCGTGCCGCATGCGCCTCGAGCGGGAACTCCCGCCCCGCCCCCGTGTAATCCACGCCGAACCCGCCGCCCAGGTTGACCAGGCCGAGCGGCGCCCCGCGGCCGGCGGACTCGGCGGCCAGTTGGCGGGCGGTCTCCACCGCCTGCTCGAGCGGCGTGGCCTCGAGCAGCTGCGAGCCGACGTGTAGGTGGATGCCGTCCACCTTGAGATGCGGCCAGCGCGCGCGCGCGGCCCAGGCCTCGAGCGCTTCGGCCGCGGCCACGCCGAACTTGGCCTGTTCGTGTCCGGTCGCCACGTAGTCGTGGCCGCCGGTCGCGATGCCGGGGTTGACGCGCAGCGCCACGCGCACGCGGCTTCCCGCGCGTGCCGCGTGCGCCTCGAGCAGGTCCAGCTCGCCGATGTGGTCGGCGTTCACCGAATGGACGCCCTCGCGCGCGGCGAACTCGGCCTCTTCGGCGGTCCGGCCGTTGCCGTTGAGGATCCGCTCGGCGGCGGCGAAGCCCTCGCGCTCGGCGGCGCGCAGCTCGCCGAGCGAGCCCGCCTCGGCGGCGAGGCCGGCCGTGCGCACGCGGCGCAGGATGGCTGGCAGCGCGTTCGCCTTGAGCGCGTAGCCCGCGTGGACGCCGAGCGGCCCGAAGGCGGCCTGGAAGCGGCGCGCGCGCGCCTCGATCAGGTCCAAGTCGTAGATCCAGCACGCGCCGGCACCGGGCTCGAGCCGCCTGAGGGCCGCGAACGCCCGGTCGAGCGGGACGCCGCCCACCGCCAGCACGCCGTCTTGCACCGACACCCCGTCCGCCAGGCTCACCGCGCCGTCCTCTCCGCCGCCATCCGCGCCTCGGCCTCCGCGAGGTCGGCGGGCGTGTTCAGGTTGAAGAAGCTCGCGAGCCCACCGGGCAGACCCGCGAGCGCGTCGTCGTCGAGCCGGACCACGCCGGGAAGCGTCCCCACGGCGCGCGCGGCCGAGCGCTCCCCGCCCTCGAGGCACGCCGCGAGCAACGCGACCGCCCGGGCAGCATAGGCGGCCACGAGCGGCTGGGGAAATCCGTTCGGCGCCGGCACCACCGCGAGCCGGTCCGCGAGCCGCCCGAGGAGTGCCTCGAGCAGCGCCGGCGAGACGAACGGGAAGTCGACGCCGAGCACCAGCGCGCGGACGTGCGGCCGGCTCGCAAGCCCCGCCACGATGCCCGCGAGCGGGCCCGCGGCGCCGGGCGGGTCGCAGGCGAACGCACGCGGCCTCGCGCCCGGGCGAGGCGGCGACGCCGCGAGCGATGGCCGTACCGCCTCGGGTGCCGTGACCACCACTTGGTCGCAGACGGCCTCGAGGGTCCTGGCCCCGCGCTCGAGCAGGGTGACCCCGCCGACCCGCGCCATGGCCTTGGGAACGCCGAGCCCGAGTCGCGTGCCCTGCCCGCCCGCCAGGAGGACGCCCAAGGTCCGGGTCACGCTCAGTATCCCGCCCGCTTGTCGACCACGTTCTCGAGCGGCTCGCCCGCGATCCACCGGTGGAGATTGCGGGCGAACAGCTCGCAGGTGCGCTCCCAGAAGCGCGGGCCGAAGCCCGAGACGTGCGGCGTGACGATCACCTGCGGCATGGCCCAGAGCGGGCTCTCGGCCGGCAGCGGCTCCTCCACGAACACGTCGAGCGCCGCCCCCGCGAGGCGCCCCGCCGCCAGGGCCTCCACCAGCGCGGGCTCGTCCACCAGCGGCCCGCGCCCGAGGTTGACCAGCACCGCGTCCGGCTTGAGCCGCGCCAGCTCGGCGCGCCCGATCAAGCCGCGGGTGGACGGCGTGAGCGGTGCCGCCAGGACCAGCCAGTCCACCTGCTCGATCAGCGCGTGGAGCCGGTCCGGTCCCCACTGCGCGTCGGCGGGCGAGGGATCGGCGCTCGGATGCTGCCGGACCGCCAGCACGCGCATGCCGAGGCTCCGGGCGCGCTCGGCGAGGGCGCGGCCCACCGCGCCCAGGCCCACCAGGCCCAGCGTGCCGCCGCTCAGCTGGCCGAACCCGGGAGCCTCGACCCAGAGCCGCTCCTGCGCCCAGTGCCGCTTGGCCTGCGCGTCGCGCGCCAGGTGGAGCTTGCGCGCCAGCATCAGCATCACGCCCAGCGCGTGCTCGGCCATCGAGATGGCGTGGAGCCCGCGCGCGTTGGTGAGGACGACCGGACTCTCCACCAGCTCGGGGAAGAGCTGGGCGCCCACGCCGGCGGCGGTGAGCTGGATCCAGCGCAGGCGCGTGGCGCGGGCGAAGTTCTCGCGCCGCACCGCCCAGCCGAGGACGATGTCGGTCTCGGGCATCATCGCGTCCGCCTCGGCACGATCGGCCGGCGAGTCGAAGCGTACCGACGGGAACTCCCGCGCCAGGGCCGCCACGTGCTCCGCCGGCAGGTTCCAGACGGAGTCCTGCCAGCGCACGAACTCGAGCACGCGCAGCGGAGGCATGCGCGGCATGGTGCCACAGCCCCCCAAGCATGGGCGAGGCGCGGGCGCGCGCCGCGCGCGGCCCAGGCGGCGGGGATTGACCTTGCGCGGACCGGGGGCGGTGGCTAGTCTCACGCGACCTTTTGCCCGGTCCACCTGGGAGGTGCCTTCACGCTCATGCGCGCACGCGTCGCGTTGCGGATCCTGATCCTGGCGTCCGCCTTCGGCCTGATCGCCCGGCCGGCGGGCGCGGGACCGTGGGGCCTGGCCCCGCGGGAGTGGTACGAGCGGGTGGAAAGCGGCGTGTTCTCGTCGCCCTCGGTCTATCTCGACAGCGGGCTCAGGGCCGATACCGGCCTCGTGGTCGAGCGGCGGACGGTCTCGCTCTACAACGAGCTGGGATGGAAGCAGGGGATGACCTTCCTCTTCCGGCTCCCCGCCGTGAGCGTCACGCGGCGCGACGACTCCCGGGCCAAACAGGCCACCGCGACCGGACTTCAGGACCTGCTCGTCGGCATGCGCTTCTCGCTCCTCCAGGGCCGGGTTCCCACCGCGCTCGAGGTGGCCTGGACGGCGCCGCTCGGCTACAACCGCAACCTCGACGCGCTCGGCATGGGTCTGGGGGATGGCCAGCAGCAGCTGAGCGTCGAGCTCCACGCCGGCATGGAGTTCCTGGGCCGCGGGTTCGTCCAGGTGTCGGGCGGCCGGGTGGACCGGTTCCTGGGGACCGGGGGCATGGTGCGCGCGCTCTATCCCGTCGTCCGGGCCACGCGGCTGGAGAGCGACTCGGCGCTGCGCGCCAACTCGGACTCCGAGCGCGCGGTGTGGTCGGACCGGCTGGCGGCGAGCGCCGATGCCGCCTTCTGGGTCAGCCGATCGGTCCTGGCCGGGGCACGCTATCGCGGCTTCGTCACGCTCTCGCGCGGGCAGCTGACGCCCGACATCAATCTCCATCAGATGGGCCCGATGGTCCTGTACCGGGTGGACGACCGCCTCGACGTCTACGCCGGATCGTGGATCGCCACCGCCGGCCGGAACACCTCCCGCGCCAACGAGGCCTACGCCGGCCTGGCCTTCCACAAGACGAAGCTCAACCGGCTGCAGGGATTCCTGGGCGGTAAGCAAGGGCCCTAGCAGGCGGTGGATCGAGCGCCCGTGCCGGCCGCACCGGGTCTTCGGGAGGTAGCCCCATCCGCGACCTGATCGCCCACCTCCTCCCCTCGCTGCGGCGCTATCGCCGGGGCCTGATCCTCGGCGTGGCGTGCGTCGTCCTCACCAACGTGATCTCGCTGGCCCAGCCGCACGTGCTGCGGCTGGCGGTGGACGACCTCTACCGGGGCGTCACCTCCGCCAAGCTCGGCCGCTACGCGCTGGTCCTGCTCGGCATCGCCGTCCTCGCGGGCGTGTTCAAGTTCTTCATGCGCCACTTCGTGATCGGGATCTCGCGTCACCTCGAGAACGACCTGCGCAACGACTTGTTCGCCCACCTGCAGACCCTGCCGCTCGAGTACTACCAGCGCACCCGCACCGGCGAGATCATGTCGCGCGCGACCAACGACCTCTCCGCGGTGCGCATGATGCTGGGCCCGGGCATCATGTACCTGGTCAACACCGTGACCGTCGCGGCCGTGTCGATCGGCTGCATGGTGGCGATCAGCCCGCGGCTCACCTTCTACAGCTTGCTGCCGCTGCCGCTGGTGTCGCTCACCGTCTGGTTCTTCGGCGACCGCATCCACCGGCGCTTCGAGGCGATCCAGGCGCAGTTCGCCGAGATCTCGGCGCGCGTGCAGGAGAACCTGTCGGGCGTGAGGCTGGTGCGGGCGTTCACGGCCGAGACCCGCGAGACCGAGACCTTCCGCACCATGAACCAGGAGTACCTGGAGCGCAGTCAGCGGCTGATCCGCGTGTGGGGCGTCTTCTACCCGACGCTCGGGTTCCTGTCCGGGCTCGCGGCCCTGCTCGCGCTCTACCTGGGCGGGCGCGAGGTCGTGGCCGGCCACATCAGCCTGGGGCAGTACGTGGCGTTCACCGTGTACCTGGCGATGCTCAACTGGCCGGTCGTGGCGCTGGGCTGGGTCATCAACCTGTTCCAGCGCGGGATGGCCTCGTATCGGCGGCTGGTCGACATCCTCGAGACCGCGCCGTCGATCGAGAGCCCGGCCGACCCGCACCTGCCGGTCCGGGTGAACGGCGAGATCGAGTTCCGCCACCTCACCTTCACCTACCCGGGGGCCCATCGCCCCTCGCTGCGCGACGTGTCGCTGCGCGTGCCGGCGGGACGGACCGTGGCGCTGGTGGGCCGCACCGGCGCCGGGAAGACCACGCTGCTGGCGCTGGTCCCGCGCCTGTTCGATCCGCCGCCCGGCACGGTGTTCGTCGACGGCATCGACGTGCGGCTCTGGGACCTCGAGGCGCTGCGCTCGCGGATCGCCCTGGTGCCGCAGGAGACCTTCCTCTTCTCCGCCACCGTCGCCGAGAACATCGCCTACGGCGTCGAGCGTGCCGCGCGCGAGGCGATCGAGCAGGCGGCGCGGTCCGCGCACCTGGACGGCGACGTGAGCGCCTTCCCCGCCGGCTACGACACCATGGTCGGCGAGCGCGGCATCACGCTCTCGGGCGGGCAGCGCCAGCGCGCGGCGATCGCCCGGGCGCTGCTGCGCGACGCGCCGATCCTGATGCTCGACGACTGCCTGTCGAGCGTCGACACGCAGACCGAGGAGGCAATCCTGATGGGCCTGCGCACCGAGATGCGCCGGCGCACCGCGCTGATGGTGTCGCACCGGGTCAGCACCGTGCGCGAGGCGGACCTGATCGTGGTGCTCGAGGACGGCGCCATCGTCGAGCGCGGCACGCACGACGCGCTGATCGCGCTGGGCGGCCGCTACGCCGTGCTGGACCGCCAGCAGCAGCTGGAAGAGGAGCTGGAGGCCTCGTGAGCGAGCACGACGACGAACCCGCCGGCAAGGCCTACGACCACCGCCTGATGCGGCGGTTGCTCGGCTACCTGCGTCCCTACCGGACGGAGGTGGCGGCCGCCGTGGCGGTGGTGCTCGTGGATGCGGTCATGCAGCTCGCCGGGCCGTGGCTCACGATGCAGGCGGTGGACAACGGCATCCGCCACCACGACCTGGGCTACCTCGACCGCGTCGCGGTGCTCTACCTCTCGGTGCTGCTGGTGAGCTTCGGGCTCGGCTACCTGCAGACGCAGCTCATGCAGAACGTCGGCCAGCGCATCATGATGGATCTCCGGATGGGGCTGTTCCGGCACCTGCAGCGCCTGCCGGTCGCCTTCTTCGACCGCCATCCGGTGGGGCGCCTGCTCACCCGCGTCACCAGCGACGTGGACGTGCTCAACGAGCTGTTCACCGCCGGCGTGGTGGCCATCTTCGGCGACCTGTTCACGCTGCTCGGCATCCTGATCGCCATGTCGCGCATCAACCTCGAGCTGATGGCGGTGTCGTTCTCGGTGCTGCCGCTGATCGCGGTGGTGACGCTCACCTTCCGCGTCAGGGTGCGCCGGTCGTTCCGCGACATCCGCACGCAGCTGGCGCGGCTCAACGCCTACCTCAACGAGAACCTGAGCGGCATGAGCACGGTGCAGATCCTCAACCGCGAGCGCCGGAACTTCGAGGGGTTCCGCGGCATCAACGCCGGGCACCGGGACGCCAACCTGCGGGCGGTCCACTACCACGCGCTCTTCTTCCCGGTGCTGGAGCTGGTCGGGGCGCTCGCCGTCTCGCTGATCGTCTGGTACGGCGGCCGCCAGGTCATGTGGACCGGCATCACGCTGGGCACGCTGGTGGCCTTCATCCAGTACACGCAGCGCTTCTTCCGCCCGATCTCGGACCTGAGCGAGAAGTACAACATCCTCCAGCAGGCGATGGCCTCGTCGGAGCGCATCTTCGACCTGCTCGACACGCCCGCGGGCCCCGAGATCCCGGCGCTCGAGCCCATGGCCGTCCCGGCGGCGACGCGCCCCGGCGAGCGGCTCGAGGGCCGGGTCGAGTTCGAGCACGTGTGGTTCGCCTACGCCGGCGAGGACTGGGTGCTGCGCGACGTGTCGCTGTCGGTGGCGCCGGGCGAGCGGGTGGCCCTGGTGGGCGCGACCGGCTCGGGCAAGACCACGCTGGCGAGCCTGCTGATGGGCTTCTACGCGCCGCAACGCGGCACGATCCGCGTGGACGGCCGCCCGCTCGCCGAATGGGACCTGCGGGCGCTGCGCCGGCAGATCGGCTTCGTGCTCCAGGACGTGTTCCTGTTCTCCGGGACCATCGCCGGCAACCTCCGCTTCGGCGACCCCTCGCTCGGCGACGCCGAGCTCGAGCGGGCCGCCCGTGAGGTGCACGCGCACGAGGTCATCGCCCGGCTTCAAGACGGCTACCGGGCGCAGGTGCGCGAGCGTGGGGCCACCCTCTCTTTGGGCGAGCGGCAGCTCCTGGCCTTCGCCCGCGCGCTCGCGTGCGACCCGCGGCTGCTCCTGCTCGACGAGGCCACCTCCAGCGTCGACACCCACACCGAGGTGCTGCTCCAGGAGGCGCTGCGCCGGCTGATGGAGGGGCGCTCCTCGATCGTCATCGCCCACCGGCTCTCGACCATCCAGGACGTGGATCGGATCGTGGTGATGCACCGCGGCCGGGTGCGCGAGTGCGGCACCCACGCCGAGCTGCTGGCGCTCCGGGGCATCTACTACCGCCTCTACCAGCTCCAGTTCGTGGACCGCCCGGGGGCCGCCCGGCCGGAGGGGCCGCCGCAACTCGATGGGGCAACGCTTGATTCACATTTCGTTGACACGCCAGTCAGGCTGGCCTAAACTCCTTGCCTCGCGCGGGGTAGGCGACCCCCTCTTCCCCCGGGCTGCCGCGGAGGGTCCATGCATCTAGGAGAGAAGATCCGTGACTTGAGGATCCGTCGTGGCCTGACCGTGCAACAATTGGCGTCGGCCACCGGTCTGTCGAAGGGCTTCATCAGTCAGGTCGAGAACCACCGCACCTCCCCCTCGCTCGCCACGCTCCACGACTTCGCGCGCGCGCTCGAGACCTCGGCCGCGTATCTGGTCGCCGAGCAGGATCAGGGGCCCATCTTCGTGCGCACCACCGAGCGCCCGAGCCTGGCCGGCGACGGCAACACCTCCCGGGTCGAGGTGCTCTCGGCGCCGCCGCGGCGCAATCTCGAGCTCATCAGCGTCGAGCTGCCGCCCGGGCTGGCGGCCGGGGATGCGCGACACTCGCACGCCGGCGAGGAGTGTCTGCTGTGCACCGAGGGCCACGTGCGCCTGACCATCGGCGAGCGCGTCATCGAGCTGGGCCCCGGCGACTCCTGCCACTACGACGGGCACCAGGCGCACGCGATCGAGAACTTCGGCGCGACCGTGGCCCGGGTGCTGCTCGCCATCACGCCCGCCGCCTACGGTGCGACACAGGAGCCGCGGGAGCCCCGCCCGCGCGCGGCCGCCCGCATGCCGCAGGCCGTGGAGGCGCTGCGCTGATCGCGTTCCGCCCCGCGGGGCGCAGGATCCGGCGGCGGCCCACCCGGGCCGCCGTCGCCGTTCCGGCCCGGCGGTGAGTCGCGTCCGCGCGGCCTGGGTGGACTACCGGGACGCGGTCGCGGCCTTCTCCCGTCCGGCGCGGCTCTTCCTGCTCACCGAGCTGCTGGCGTGGATCTGCCACGGCGTCTTCGCGGTGGTGTTCAACCTCTACCTGCTCGAGGGCGGCTACCGCGAGTCGTTCATCGGCCGGGCGGTCTCGCTCAACGGGCTCGGGATGGCGCTCGCCGCCCTCCCGGCCGGGTGGCTCGCCGACCGCTGGGGACGGCGGCGCTGCCTCATCCTGGGGGCGGCCGTGGACGCGGGGGCGCAGCTGGCGCGCGCCACGTTCCTCCACCCGGGGGCGATCCTCGCCGGCAGCCTGCTCTCGGGCGTCGGCCAGGCGCTGCTGGCCATCGCCGCCGCCCCCTACCTCACCGAGCACTCGACGCCGCGCGAGCGGACGCATCTGTTCAGCACCTTCTTCGCGGTCACGCTGCTCGCGGGGGTGGTGGGCAGCGTGCTGGGCGGCGAGATCCCGGTGGCGCTCCGGTCGCTCCACGGCGCGTGGCGCCCCGACGCGCTGCACGCCTTCCGCGGGGCGCTGTGGGCGGGCGGGGCGCTCAACGCCGCGGCGTGCCTGCCGCTGCTCGGCCTCGCCGGCATGGTGGAGCCCGTGCTCTCGCACGCCCGCGTCGCCGCCGACGCGCACGCCCACCGGCGCCTCGTCCCGATCGGGCTCAACGCGTTCCTGATCGGCGCCGGGGCGGGCCTGGTGATCCCGTTCATGAACCTGTACTTCGCCCGCCGGTTCGCCTGCACCAGCGCGCAGATCGGGCTCTACTTCTCGCTGGCCGCGGTGTTCACCGCCATCGCCTCGCTGCTGGGGCCGGCGCTGGCGCGCCACTTCGGGATGCTGCGCACTGCGGTCGCGGCCCAGCTGCTGTCGCTGCCGTTCCTGGTCACGCTGGGCGCCGAGCAGCAGCTGGCGGTCGCGGTCGCCGCCTTCTGGATGCGCGCCTCGCTCATGCAGGCCTCGACGCCCTTGGTGCAGGCCTTCGTGATGGAAGCGCTCCCGGTCTCGCTGCGGGCGCGCTCCACCAGCCTCATCACCCTGGTCTGGAACGTGGGCTGGGCGACCAGCGCCACGCTGAGCGGCCTCATCATCCAGCGGCTCGGCTACGACGTGCCGTTCTACATCACGGCCGGGCTCTACGCGCTGGCGGCGAGCGTCTTCTATGCCTCGTTCCGCGGCATGCCGGTGGGCCCGCCGGCGCCCGCGCTGCCGGAATCGCTGGAGGGCCGCCACGGCGAGGGCCCGCTCACGGAGTGAGCGTCCCTTGGGCCCGACCGAGGCCCGAGCGAGGCCCGAGCAAGGCATTGCCGCTCCGGCGCGTTGGGGGTAGCGTCACGCCCTAGTCCCGCAGGAGGCGGGACCCCCGCGGAGGGAACCGATGAAGAAGCTGGTGTTGCTGGCGTTGATCGCGTTCGCCGCCTGGTATGGCTGGAAGCACTACAAGTCCCTGCTCCTCGAGCGCCGGCCCATGCACGAGGCGGTGGTCGAGAATCAGACCGGCGTGGGACTCACCCGCGTCCGCCTCACGGTGGACGGCCAGACCTTCGTGAGGGAGGAACTGCCCGACAAGGGGCGGGCGAGCTTCCCGTTCCGGGTCGGCCGCGACGCGGCGTTCAGGCTGGTCTGGCAATGGAGCGACCGCACCACCGAGAACACCTGGAACGGCGGCATGGTGGCGGTCGGACCGATGGTGCAGCGGCACGTCATGGTGATCGGGTCGGACGCAGGCGTGCTCTATCGGGCCGAGCCCAAGTAGCCGCGGCGATCCCGATCAGTCCAGGTGGTCCAGGTAGACTTCCTGGTCGTCGGGGCTGTAGCCGAGCAGCTCCGCGTAGCGCCCCCAGTCGATGACCGTCTTGAGCAACGCCTCGGAGTCCTCGGCCGGCAGGTGGAGCGCGAAGATCTCGCGGAAGGCGTCCTCGTCGGCGCGCCGATCCTCGCTGCGCTGCAGCGCGTCCACCACCGCGCGGAAGATGGGCAGCTTCTTGATCTGCTCCTTGAGCAGCTTTTTGCGGCTGTTGACGCGCCCGCGCAGCAGCTGGCCGCCGGTGCTGGTCAGCACCACGTCGGCGCCCGGCGTCTCCACCAGCGCCAGCAGCTCCGCGCCCTTGATGACGCGCAGGATCTCGCCGAACTCGTAGTTGATGTCGCGCGCGAGGCGGAACACGTCGTAGCGACCGCCGGCATCGTCCAGCACTTCGAGCAGGCCGATGATGCGGCTGATCCCGACTTGGGGGATGGGGTCGATGGTCATGGCGTGCCGAAGTGGCGGGGGCGAGTCGCACCGGTCCGCGGGGCGTGGGCCACCACGGCGAGGTCACGCACGAGGAGCGCAGGCGCCGAGGTGAGACGCGGGGCGTGCACGGGCGCGGACACTAGCACCCGTGAAAGAACGGGGTCAAGATGGGTTGTCCGATCAGCGCTTACTTCCCTCGGCGCAAGAAGGTCAACTCCGGCAGGGAGTATGGGGATGCCGGGGCCGGCAACCCTCAGCGCCTAGTGAATTAGCCGGTTACCTGAAACGACCCATCTGGCTCGGCGAATTTGAACGAGTGCCCTGAGTGCCAAGCAAGGAGTGCGGGGTGTTGCTTCCCGCGGAATCGCACCAATTCCAACAAGGAATCAGGGGATTGGGCGGCGTCGGCCGTCATGCTGGCCGGGACATCGAGGAGAGGGTCGACGGGATGATCGAGATAGCCCGCGGCGATGCGCTCACCAAAGATCACGAGATTGCG
>VBPB01000277.1 GCA_005893365.1 Candidatus Eiseniibacteriota bacterium | reverse complement strand
TGCGTGCTGAGCGGGTTCGAGCCGCACAGGAACACCTCGGCCCCGCCCGCCTTGAGCGTGCGCGCTAGGTTGGCGGTCTCGGTGGTGACGTGCAGGCAGGCGGCGATGCGCAGGCCGCGCAGCGGGCGCTCCTTGGCGAACCGGGCGCGGATCTGACGCAGCACCGGCATGTGCCGGTCGGCCCACTCGATGCGCAGCCGGCCCTCGCGGACCAGGCGCATGTCCTTGACGTGGCCGGCGACGGCCGCTCCGTTGGTGGCGGCGCCGTTGCCGCGGCGCGGGGTCTGGCTGGGCATGGACATCCTCGGGATCGGGTGGATGGGATCGGCGGGGCGCGTGGTGCCCCGACCGCGACCCCGGGATTGTGCCGGAGCCGGGGCGGACCGCGCAAGCGCGGAATCGGGCGATGGCGCACTCGCACGGCAATGAGTTATGCTTACGCATATGAAACGGACGACGCTCCTGCTCGATGCCGGACTCTACGCCGACCTCAAGCGCCGCGCCGCCGCCGAGGGGCGCACGCTCACCGACGTGGTCGAGCGCGCGCTGCGCCTGGGGCTGGCCGCGCGGGCGGTGCCGCGGCGGCCGCGCATCACGCTCCCCTCCTACGACCTGGGGCCGTTCCTGGTGAGCCCCGCCGACCGCGGCGAGGTGCGCGAGACCCTGCGCCATCACGGGACGCGCGAGGAGGAGTGATGGTCGCGGTGGATCTCAGCCTGCTCGCCTACGCCGTCAACCGCTTCGCCCCCGAGCATCCCCGGGCGGCGGGCGTGCTGGAGGACCTGGCGAACGGCGGCCACCCCTGGGCGCTGCCGTGGCCCGCGCTGCACGAGTTCCTGGACCTGGTGACCCATCCGCACGCGGTGGCCCGTCCGCTTGAGCCCGGCGACGCCTGGGGCTTCCTCGAGCGCCTGATCGCCAGCCCGTCGGCGCACCCGCTCGGCCCCACCGACCGGCACGGCGCCGTCCTGGCCGAGACGCTGGCCTCCCCCGACGCCGCCGGCCCCGGGCTCGCCACGGCGGTGGTGCTGCGCGAGCACGGCGTGCGCGAGCTCCTGAGCGCCGACCGTGGGATGGCACGGTTCGCCTTCCTCACGGTGCGCGATCCGCTCCGCGAACCGTGGTCGCCGGCCGCACCCCCCGCCCGCCGCTACCGCGTGCTGAGTCCCCGGCCGCCGCGGCGTTAGTGTCCCGTCCCAGGAGTCGCTTGACCACCAAGGCTGCCGACGCGCCCGGCCGACAAGGCGCGACGACGAAGTTGTATCAAGGGGATACATCGAGGAGGAGCAACGCCGTCGGCCGGGATGCAGCGGCAGCCGACTGGCAAGCTACTCCTGGGACGGGACACTAGGCGGCGGCCCGCGCCGCGCGCGGCTCGGCCACCACGCCCTCGAGCAGACCGGCCAGCGCCGCCACGCCGTCGCGCCGCGCGAGGGCGTCCGCGGTGGCGCGGGCATTGGCCACGACGCCATCGCTCGACCGCACCGCCGCGATGGCGCGCGCGAGGCGGGCGGCGGTGAGCGCCGGGCGCGGGATGGGACGGCTCCCGAGCCCGCGCCGATGCACCTGATGCCCCCAGTAGTACTGATCCGCCGCGTGCGGGACCACCAGCTGCGGGACGCCGGCGCGGGCGGCGGCCGCCGTGGTGCCGGCCCCGCCGTGGTGCACGGCCAGCGCCAGGCGCGCGAACAGCGGCGCGTGCGGGGCCGATCGGGTCGCGAAGACGCTCGCGGGCAAGGCCCGGCCGCCGAGCCCGGCCCAGCCGGAAAGCAGCACGCCGCGCCGTCCGGTCGCCGCGAGTGCCTGGACCAGCATCGAGGTGGTCCGCTCCGGGTCGTCGTCCGGCATGCTGCCGAAGCCGATCCCCACCGGCGGCTCGCCCGCGGCCAGGAACCGTTCGAGCGCCGGCTCGAGCGGCCCGTCCGCTGCCAGGGCGAGCGAGCCGGTCTGGCGGATCGAGGGCGGGGCGTCTTCGGGCAACCCGCCCAGCTCGGGATCCGAGGCGACGATCGGCCGGTCGGTCAGGAGATGTCCCACGATCGAGCCGATCGGCGCCAAGCCCAACGCGCGCCGGTGCCGATCGAGCGCGTCGCGGAGCACCGCGCCGAAGGCCCGCTCCCCCGCCCACCACAGCGCCCGGTTGCAGGGCCGGGGCAGGGTGAGCCACGGCACGCCCATCGGGGGATGCTGGGCCGAGGGGATGAGCTGCGGGCAGAAGAGCAGCGTCCGGTGCGGCACGCCCAGGGCCTCCGCCACCGAGGCCGCCGCGGTGTGCACGCCCGAGACCACCAGGTCGGCGCCCTCGGCGGCGGTACCCGTCTGCTCGAACGCCAGGTCCATCTCGGCCCGCGCTTCCTCGAGCAGCCGCCGCATCGCCAGCGGGCGGCGGCGCGTCAGCAGGCCGGCGTGGCGGCGCAGGAACACCTGGATGTCACCGCCGATCGCGTGGAAGTCGAGGCCGTGCGCGGCCACCCAGGTCGCGAACACCGGCGAGGCGCCGATCGCCACCTCGTGCCCAGCCTCACGCAGGTGCCGGCCGAGCGCCACCAGGGGCTGGACGTCGCCCCTCGTGCCGTACCCCGCGAGCAGGACCCTCACCCCTAGGTCTTCGGTGCGGAGCCGCCGCGACTTGATGCCCGTACCGGCCCCCCGGGGCGCCGTCCCGAAGCGGGCTAGTGCAGGAGGAGGTCCACGCCCGACTTGACGCCGATGCTGTTGAGCGAGGATCCGGTCCCGCTGAACCGGTCGTAGCGGAGCTCCGCGCGCACGACGCCGTGCCCGTCGCTGACGCGGTGGCGCAGGCCGAATCCCAGGCCGAAGATGGGATGCGTCTCGTTGTCGCCCGAGTCGCCGATGGTGGCGAACCCGCCGCCCGCCGTCACGAACGGCGTGGTCGCGGCCTGGGACGAGAAGTTCCGCTGCACGTTGAGTGTGTTGAGCAGCGCGTAGAAGCTGTTCCCGGCCGAGTGGGTGAAGTTCATGCCGGTGTCGAGGTAGATCTCAAGCGTGCCGCCGGAGGCGATGGAGCCGATGCGCAGGCCGGGCTGGAGCGTCCCGAAGATCGGACCGCCGGCGGTCGGCGACCCGAAGCCGAACGACGACGGCACGTTCTCGGTGGAGCTGAGGACGGAGAACCCCAGGTTCGGCCCGATCGTCCACTTGCCGGAGCCGGTGGACTCGGCGGCGTGAAGGGGTGCGGCCAACAGCAACGCGGGCAGGACGAACCTCACCAACCTCATGCGGACCTCCGTGCGGGAACGATGTGGCGCCGATCGGTGACACTGCTCCGACGGCCGGGCAGGATGAGGCAACCGCACGCCCGGCGTCCAGTCGACCCCGCGGCGCCCGACCGGCGCGCGGAGCCGCGGCCGCCCGACGGGACGGAGGACCTGCGCGCCGTGCTCACGTCCGGGGCGGACGGATCGCAGCGGCGACCGAGGCGCGGGCGCCCGCGCGGCGCCCGGGCTACTTCAGCAGCACGAAGCGGCGCGTCTCGGCGATGCCCTCCGCCCGCAGGCGGTAGAGATAGACGCTTCCGCGCGCGGGGACGCCCGCGGCGTCCCGGCCGTCCCAGCGGACCTCGTGGAGCCCGGCCTCTTGGACCCCGGAGACCAGCGAGGCGACGCGGCGACCCATCAGGTCGAAGATCTCGAGTGCCGCGGCCCCCGGGTGCTCGAGCCGGTAGGCGATGGCGACCGGGGCGCGGGCCGGATCGGGGGCGACCGGGCGCAGGGCCAGCGCCTCGCCGCGCGCCGCCTCGGCCACGCCCACGACCGAGCGCACCTGGGCGCGCCACATCCCGCGCCCGTGGGTCGAGACCACCAGGTTCCCGGCGCCGTCGAGCTGCAGGTCGAAGATCGCCACGTTGGGGATCGCCGCCTCCTTGACCCAGTTCACGCCGCCGTTCACCGAGCCGTACAGGCCGTAGTCGGTGCCCACGTAGAGCGTGAAGGGCAGGGTCTGGAAGTCCACGACCATCGCGTGGGGCGCCGCGTTGACCGGCAGGTCGCCGGTGATGTCGTTCCAGGCGAGGCCCGCGTCCACGGTGCGGAAGACGCGCGCCCCGGTCGGCACCCGCGCACAGGTGTAGGCGACCTTGGAAT
>VBPB01000276.1 GCA_005893365.1 Candidatus Eiseniibacteriota bacterium | reverse complement strand
GCATCACCAATGGCGTACAGATGCGGTTCTCGCGTACGCATCGTGCGCAGGTCGACCTTGACGAACCCCTTGTCGAGCTCGGCCTTCGTCGTCTCGAGCCCGACATCCTCGACGTTCGGGGCTCGACCCGTGGCGACGAGCAGCAGCTCGGCGGTGAGATTCGCCGCTTCCTTGCCCTCCGGCCCGACCTCGAGCGACACCCCGGTCTTGGTCGCCTTGACCTTCGCGGGGTCGAAGCGCGCATTGGTCATCACGGTCATGCCCCGGCGCGTGAAGCTGCGCTCCAGCGCCTGGCTGACCTCGCGGTCCTCGAGCGGCACGAGGCCCGGCAGGTACTCCAGCAGCGTCGTCTTGACGCCGAGGTCCTGGTACATCGAGGCGAACTCAACCCCGACCGCACCGGCGCCGACCACGATGATGTCCTTCGGCAGCGGGGCGCCGGTGAGCACGTCGTCCGAGGTGATGATCCGCTTGCCATCGAGCTCGAGGCCGGGCAGCGACTTGACCCGCGAGCCGGTGGCGAGGATCACGTCGGTGCCCTGGAGGACGCGCTCGCCGCCGGGGTTGTCGGCGTCCGGCTCCATCGCGACCCGGACGTGCGTCGGGCCGTCGAGCCGGCCCACTCCCTGGATCCAGGCGACCTTGTTCTTGTCGACGAGGCTCTTGAGGCCGGTCCACAGGCGCTTCACGGTCTGGTCACGCCGGGCCGCGATCTGCGCGTAGTCGATCGTCGGCTCGCCGACGGCGATGCCGTACTCCTTCGCGTGCCGGACGCGCTCGACGAAGGCCGCCGATTCGAGCATCGCCTTGGTCGGGATGCAGCCGATGTGGAGGCACGTGCCGCCCACCTTGCCGCGATCGATGAGGGCGACCTTCAGGCCAAGCTGGGCCGCGCGAAACGCAGCCGTGTAGCCGCCGGTTCCGGCGCCGAGCACGACCAGGTCGAAGTCGTTGGAGGAGCCGACGGCCATCGCCGGGATGGTACGGCGCTACCCCGTCGTGCGCACCGACCCGGAACTCCGGCCGACCGCCTTCCGCGCCCCCTCGGACGGCTCAGGCTCGTTCGTCTCGCTCATGGCGACCGCCGATCCGCGCTGCCGGCTGGGCACCCGAGCCGACGCTCGATACGTCGCGACCCATGACGAGGCCCCACGCTCGGCGAAGAACGCCTCGGCTTCGGGGACCTTCGCGGCAACCTCCGGAATCCGGTCGCCCGCGAGATGCGCGAGGGCCACTCGCAGCCGGGCGATAGTCAGCTGTTCGCCCACCTGCTCGAGCGCGTCGAGGGCCGCCGAGTACGCCGCCCGCGCGTCATTCCAGCGACCGTCGATCGCGCTCGTCAGCGCGTCGGCGATCCGCTCGAGTGCGATGTGCAGCGGGAGCTGCCCAGCGCCCGCAGCCCGCCACGCCGCCCGAACCGCCTCGACCTTCGTCGAGTCCGCCGCCGCTCCGGCGGCGAACAGGCCGGCGACGTAGGCGCGATCCGCCTCTGCGGAGTGGCTCCATGACTCCGCCGCGGTCGCGAACGCTTCCTCGGCCCTCCCCTGGGCGAGCTGCGCCTCCGCCATCGCCGCCGTGTGCCACGTGATTGCCTGCTCGCTCGTTGCGCTGCCTTCCGATTCCAGCAGCCGCTTGAGCGTCGCTTCAGCGGCCGCCGGGTCGCCCCGGTAGGTCTCCCGCATCGCTTCTTCAGCAGCGAACCACGACCGGTAATACCCCGATGCCTCGACGTGCTCGGCCTTCGCCTCGTCGAGATAGCTGTCCCAGTCGCCGAGGCGGAACGAGATGTCGACCAGGGCGGCGGCGCCGTGCAGGACCCATGTCCGCTGGCCGAACTTGCGCGAGATCTCGAGCAGCTCGCGGGTGAGCTCGAGCGAGGCTCGGAGGTCGCTCGATTGCAGCTGCACGCGAAGGTTGTTCCGGGCGCGGATCGCCGAGAACAGGGCGCCCATCGAATCGGCGACGAGCGCCGCGCCGCGGAGGATGATCTCGCCCTCGAGATCTCGACCGACGTTCTGGAGCGCGGTGCCCTTCGTGATCACGGCCTCGAGCACGATCTCGGGGGTGGCGACGGCCGATTGCTCGAGCACCCGATCACACCATTCGATCGACTCGACCTCGCCGGCGAGCATCAGGGCTCGCCCGAGCTCGGCCTGGGCGTGGGCGATGTCCGCCGAGGGCCCGAGGTCGGCCGTATCCGCCAGGGCATCGCGGAGGAGCGCGATCGCCGTCTGGTCCTGGTGCTCGGCAAGCTGTGCGAACGCCTGGCGAGCCTTGGCGCGTACGACACCGAGTCGGTCGCCCAGGTCCGCGTAGATCGCCGCTGCCGCCCGCGCGTGCTCGAGCGCCCGCGGGAACTGGGCGGCCTCGCCGGCCAGCGGGACGGCGCGTTCGTGCAGGGCGGCCTGATCCACCGGATCCGGTGTTATTGGGAGGGCCTGCTCGATGTAGGCGAGGCCGCCGAGCAGGTCGTGCAGCGCGGTTGCCCGGTCGGCGGCGCCGCGGAGGGCGATCCGCGCCTGTGCCGCAAGCGCCTCCGCCTCCGGCCCGGCGGGAGCAGCCCGATAGGCGGCGAGGTAGTGCGTGGCGAGCACGCCGGCGAGCTCGCCTTCGCCGAGCGACTCGAAGAAGCGGGCAGCGGCAAGATGCTTTGCCTGCCGGCTGCGCTTGCCCATCGACTGGTAGGCGACCTCGCGCACGACGCCCTGCAGGAAGCGGTACTGGCCACGCTCGGGTGAGCGCGGGTCGATGTCAAGGGTCAGCAGCTCCCGCGCGACGAGGGCGTCGAGGAGCTTGCTCACCTCGGCCTCGTGCAACCCGGAGACGGCCATGAGCGACGGCACCGTGAAACTGACCCCGAGCACGGAGCCGTCGGCCAGGACGCTGCGCTGCTCCGGCGTGAGCGCATCGAGCCGCGCTGCGATCAGGGCGTGCAGGGTCTCGGGCACGGCGAGCTCGGGCAGCTCGCCGGTCAACGCGAACCCGCTTTCGGACGGCTGGATGACGCCGCGGTCGATCAGCATGCGCAGCGTCTCGACGGCGTACAGGGGCACGCCCTCGGCGCGCTCCACGATCCGGCGCAGCGCCGCGTCGGGCAGCTTGGGGACGAGCCCGGTCAGCAGTCGGCGCATGTCCTCGTCGCCGAGCGGATCGAGGTGGATCAGCGTTGCGCTGCGCACTCCGTGGCCCCAGGTCGGACGGCGCTCGTACAGCTCGGGCCGCGCTTCGGCGAGCACGAAGATCGGCGATGCGCGGGACCACGAGAGCAGCTGCTCGATGAACTCGAGGAGCCCCTGGTCGGCCCACTGCAGGTCCGAGAAGGCGAGGATCGTCGGCGCCCGCTCGGCGATCCGCTCGAACAGGGTTCGCCAGGCCGCGAACAGCTCGTCGCGGCTCTCGCTCGGCAGCTCGTCGATGCCGAGGAGGCCGGTCAGCCGCGGCTCGATCCAGCGCCGGTCCTCGTCCGACGGCACGAACTCCGCGAGCATCTGACGGATCCGCTCGCGGGCGGTCGCCTGGTCGTCCGACTCGGCGATCCCGGCGCGGCCGCGGACCATCTCCGCGAGCGCCCAGTAGCTGATGCCTTCTCCGTACGATGGCGAGCGACCGCCGTGCCAGTAGACGAGGTCCACGACGCCGTCGAGGTACTTCTCCAGCTCCCACAGGAGCCGGCTCTTGCCGATGCCGGCGACCCCGGAGAGCGTCACGAGGCGCGACTTGCCGTCGCGAGAGGTTGCGTGGAACAGGTCCTTGAGCTGCGACAGCTCGTCGTCGCGGCCCACGAACGGCGGCTCGAGGGTGGCCGACCGCCCCTCGCCCCCGCGCTTGGCCACGACGCTCACGGCCCGCCACAGCTGGACCGGCAACTCCTTGCCTTTCAGCTCCCGCTGCCCGGCGTCCTCGAACGCAATCGAGCGCGAGGCCGCCCGGTACGTCGCGTCGCCGACCAGCACGGTCCCGGGCGTCGCGATCGACTGCAGGCGCGAGGCCGTGTTGACGAGGTCGCCGGCGATCATCCCCTGCCCGACCAGCCCGACCGTGATCGCCGCCTCGCCGGTGAGCACGCCCGCGCGAGCCTGGAGGCTGTCGGCCTCGGGGGCGAGACGCGGCACGCCGCCGACG
>VBPB01000273.1 GCA_005893365.1 Candidatus Eiseniibacteriota bacterium | reverse complement strand
CCCCTGGTCCGGCAGCCAGAAGGCGAGGCCGCCGAGGATGGTGGGCCCGAGCGGGGCCAGCTGGAACTCGAACTGGGTGACGATGCCGAAGTTCCCGCCGCCGCCCCGGACCGCCCAGAAGAGCTCCGGGTTGTCGCTGGCGCTCGCGCGCAGCACGGCGCCGTCGGCGGTCACGAGCTGAACCGAGAGCAGGCGGTCCACGGTGAGGCCGAACTTGCGCATCAGGTGTCCGATGCCGCCGCCGAGCGTGAGGCCGGCGACCCCGGTGTGGGTGATGTGGCCGCCGGTCACGGCGAGCCCGAGCGCCTGGGCGGGGCCGTCGACCTCGGACCAGACCGCGCCGCCCTGCACGGTGGCGCGCTTGGTGGTCGGGTCGATGTCCACCTTGTTCAACCGGCGCAGGTCGATCATCACGGCGCCATCGGCGACCGAGTGACCGGGCAGGCTGTGCCCGCCGCCCTTGACGGCGATCCGCAACCCGTTCTGGCGCGCGAAGGCGATCGCAGCCTGGACGTCCGCGACGCTCGCGCACTGGAGGATGAGGGCGGGGCGGCGGTCGATGTCGCCGTTCCAGATCTTGCGCGCCTCATCGTAGCCCGGGTCCTTGGGCGTGACGATGCCGCCTTGGAACGACGAGCGCAGGTCGCCCACCACGGTGGGTGTCAGCTGGGTGCTCATGGATTCACTCCCTTTCCAACGGTCTGCCGGGCGAGCGGCAGGTGGTGGTGTGCGTGGCCAGGACGCCACTCCGCGGTTGGACCAGCGGCCGGGCCGGAGCCTAGCGAGGGTCACGCCCCGGCTTCAACGACAAACGAACGCGTCACGCGCATGTTGACATCGGGCGGTCCGGGCCGGCGGGCGGAGGCCGGGGGCGCGCTCAAACGCCTGGGAACGCCTCGCGTCCGTTGACAGTCGGGCATGGGGCTTGCCGTCGCCCGCGCCATCCTCTACCGTCCCCGGCCGCTCCGTGCCCGGGCCGTCATGCACGACCGACCGGCCGGCGGGGACGGGGGACGCCATCCAGGAGGATACGATGAAGAAGGTGCTTGGAGTGCTGTCGTCGCTCGCCATGCTCTCGCTGGTCGTCGCCGGTTGTGGCATGGGCAAGAGCGCCACGGACGCCGCCATCGCCATGTCGCAGTCGGCCCTCGACTCGGCCAAGGCCAAGGCCATGAACATCGCGCCGGATCAGGTGAGCACGATCCAGGCGGCCATCGACACGGCCAAGGCGATCGCCGGGCGGGGCGACTACCGCGGCGCGATCGAGGCGATCAAGCCGATCCCCGAGCAGGTGAAGGCGATGAGCGACGGCCTGGCGGCCAAGGAGCAGGCGCTGCGGGGCGAGTGGCAGCAGATGCAGGGGCTGAGCGCGTCGGTGGAGCAGTTCAAGGCGCAGGTCGACAAGCTGGCGGCGCTGAAGAAGCTCCCGGCCGGCATGGACGCGACCAAGCTGGATGCCGCCAAGGCTGCGCTGGCGACCATGACGCAGGCCTGGGGCGAGGCGCAGACCGCGTTCCAGGGCGGCAACCTGGCCGAGGCGATGGCGAAGGCGGGCACGGTCAAATCGCTGCTGACCCAGGGCCTGTCCGCAATGGGGATGCCGCTGCCCGAGGCGCTCAAGTCGTAGCGGCGGTGCCGAGAAGTAGGCCGCTCATCTGGTAGTGCAGGCGGCGGGCCGGAGGCCACGGCCCGCCGTCGTCGTTTGCGGCGGACGGGCGGTGGCGGGCGCCGCGGATGCGCCGGGTGCGACGCCTACGGGCCGAGGCCGACCTGCTCGGCCGGCGGCAGATGGCGGCCGTTGCGGGCCATCACCGTGTAGGCCTCGAGCTCGTCGGCGCGGTCCATCCAGGCGCGCAGGTCCTGGTCGTACTGGGCCAGCAGGTTGGCGAGGAAGTACGGGCGCGCCTCGGCGAGCCACAACCGCTCGTGCTCGGTCTTGAGCAGCGCGGCCTCCTGGCGGCGCTGGGCCAGCAGCTCGAGCAGCGAGGTCATCAGGCTCAGCACCCGCGGCGCGCCGTTGGGCTCGTCCTGCGCGCGCAGGGCCTGCTGGTACAGCTCGCGCACGCGCCGCGCGGTCAGGGCGCGCGTGCCGATCGAGCGCAGGCGCCGCGCGGCCAAGTCGTAGGCCTCGAGCAGGTCGGCGTTGCGGCGGGCGCGCGCGCGGCAGCGGCCGATCAGCTCGAGGGCTTCCTCCTCGGTGTTCTGCAGCTCCACCGCCACCGGCTCGAGCATCAGGCAGAGCTTGGCGTCGAGCGGGCTGCGCGCGGGATTGAGCCAGAACACCTCGAGCGTGGCGTCGGTCGGCCGGGCCTTGGAGACCAGCGCGTGCGCGGCGTTGAGCCGGCGCACCGCCTGGGCCATCTCGTCGCCGCGGTTGCGGAAGAACGCCCAGTCGAAGGCTCGGGCGAAGCGCTCGGGGTCGGCGTCGCCGGGCTGCCAGGCCGCCGCGGCGGCGTAGAGCGCGGGATACCAGTTGAGCGCGAACAGCGCATCGCCGTTGTCGGCCCAGGTGCAGTCGAGCTGGCCCAGGGCGCCGGCCGCCTGGCCCTCGCGGGTGAACACGCGGATGCCGGGCAGGGCCTGGTCCAGGTTCGGGAACACGCGGTTCCAATTGTTGGTTCCGGGGCAGACCAGGAAGTCCGCCTTGGCCGCGCGCAGCGGGTCGATCCACGGCGCGTAGGTGTCGTGGGCCAGGTACTCCCAGGTGGCGATGACGAAGTCGCGGCCCATGCGGGGCAGGAGCTCGGGGAACTTGAGCGCCACGTCGCCCCACACCATCGGCCGCTTGCCGAGCGGGGCCAAGAGGTCATGCAGGCGCTCGAGGTGCCGCAGGTAGGTGGCGGCGTAGCCGCTCGCCTGCACCATCGCGCGCGTGCGCCCCTGGCCCAGGTCGGCGGGCTCGTCGCCGCCGACGTGGAAGAACGGCGCACCGGTGGTGGGCGCGATCTCGCGGTACATCGAGTCGAGCAGCGTGTAGGTGCCTTCGACGGCGGGCGAGAGCGTCGAGCCGCCGTCCACCTCGGCCAGCGCGCGGTAGCGCTCCCAGCGCAGCAGGCTCCCCAGGTGGCCGAAGCTCTGCTGCTGCACCATCAGCGTCACGTGATGGCGGGCCGCGAACGCGTCGAGCCGCCGCAGCTCGGCGGCGGAGATGGCGCCGCCCGGGGCGACCAGCAGTGGCTGGCTGCGATAGTCGAAGGCGGTCTCGAAGTAGAGGCAATAGAGGTTGAGCTTGAACTCGGCCGCGGTGCGGATGCGCCGCTCCAGGGCGTCGACCGCCGGCACCGGGCCGCGGCTCACGTCGTCCTGGAGTCCGCGCCAGCGCAACGCCGGCCGGTCGGTGATGGCGAGGGCCGGGATGCCGTCTCCGTCCACCAGCTGGCGCAGCGTCTGGACCGCGTAGTAGAGCCCGGCCCCGGTGCGGGCGGTGAGCCGCGCGCCGCCGGGCTTGACCTCGATGCGGTAGCCCTCCTCGCCGGCGTCGGCGAGGGAAGCCTCGCGCGCCAGCACGATGTCGCCGGCGTCGCCCTCGAGCGACCGCGATCCGCACCTCGCCGCGCAGCGCGAGGCGCCCCGAGCCGGGCGTGACCGAGCGCGGCGCGGGGAGCAGGCGCAGCTCGGACGCCGGGGTGGCTGCGGCCGCGGGCGCGGGCGTGGGTGCCGCGGGTGCCGCGGGGGCCGCGGCGAGCAGCGCGACCAGGAGTGGGAAGCAGGCGATCATGCGCTCGGGACTCTAGCACGGAGGCCCGCGCGGCTATCGCGCCGGCGCGGAGAGCGGGCGCACGCCCCGGGCGCTCGTCCGCGGGTCGTGCGGCGGTCTCGCCGGGGCGGGAGGAAGCCCGCGACCTTGCTCGTCCGCGCGCCGGGTTGGCAGGCGGAACCGTCCCCAGTAGCATGGCGGCTCACCGCCCATCGTAAGGAGATCGCGCCCATGGATCCCAAGTTCATCGCCGCCACGAAGGCGTCGTTCCCGGCGGGCGGCAAAACCCTCACCATCGGAGCGCCGGTGCTCGGCGGCGAGTGCCTGCCCGAGCCCCTCGTCGCCGTGCCGCTGGCGATGATGAATCGCCACGGGCTGATCGCCGGCGCCACCGGCACCGGCAAGACGCGCACGCTCCAGATGCTCGCCGAGCAGCTCTCGAGCGCCGGCGTGCCGGTGTTCCTGGCCGACATCAAGGGCGACCTCTCGGGCCTGGGCGTCCCCGGCGAGTCCAGCGACCGCATCGCCACGCGCGCCAAGGAGACCGGCTATCCGTGGCAGGGGATGGGCTGCCCGGTCGAGTTCCTGAGCCTCACCGGCGCCAAGGGCGCCCAGCTGCGCGCGACCGTGTCCTCGTTCGGGCCGCTGCTGCTGGCGCGGGTGCTGGGGCTCAACGAGACCCAGGCCAGCGTGCTGAGCCTGGTGTTCAAGTACTGCGACGACCGCAAGCTGCCGCTGCTCGACTTCGCCGACCTGCGCGCGGTGCTGCAGCACCTGACCGGCGCGGGGGCCGCGGACCTCAAGGACTACGGCGGCATGGCGCCGGCCACGGTCGGCGTGCTGCTGCGCGACATGGTGGTGCTGGAACAGCAGGGCGCCCAGGCGTTCTTCGGCGAGCCCGAGTTCGACCTCGACGACCTGCTGGTGGTCGATCCCGACGGGCGCGGGCGCCTGAGCGTGCTCGAGCTGGCCGACGTGCAGGACCGGCCGGCGCTGTTCTCGACCTTCATGATGTGGATGCTCGCCCGCCTCTATCACGAGCTGCCGGAACTGGGCGACGTCGAGAAGCCCAAACTCGTGTTCTTCTTCGACGAGGCGCATCTGCTCTTCGGCGGCGCCAGCAAGGCGTTCCTGGACCAGGTCGAGCAGGTGGTGCGGCTGATCCGCTCCAAGGGCGTGGGCGTGTTCTTCGTCACGCAGAACCCGCGCGACGTCCCGCCCGAGGTGCTGGGGCAGTTGGGCCACCGGGTCCAGCACGCGCTGCGCGCGTTCACGCCCGACGACGTCGAGGCGACGCTCACCACCCTCGGCATCGGCGAGGCGCTGGTCACGGTGCTCTCGGGCAACGGCGTGCCGACGGCGCCGGTGGTCACGCGCGTCGTGCCGCCCGCGGCGCGCATGGGTCCGCTCACCGACGCCGAGATGTCGCAGCGGCTGGCGGCCTCGGCGCAGGTGCGCGAGTACGCGCAGGCGGTGGACCGCGAGAGCGCGCGCGAGCGGCTGAGCGCGCGGATGGCGCCCGCGGCCGCCGCGGCGGGGGTGCCGGCCCAGGCCGCGGCCGGCGGCGTGGTCGCGCTGAGCGCCTTCGAGCAGATCCTCAAGTCCCCGGTGACCCGCACCGTT
>VBPB01000001.1:544-33819 GCA_005893365.1 Candidatus Eiseniibacteriota bacterium | reverse complement strand
CTGTGGGGAGGCGAGCCCGCGCCCTCGAACGACGAGCGGATCGCGCGCCTGCACGCGGTGCGCGCGCGCGCCCTGCACGGGCTGGCGCTGCTGCCGCTGGTGGGCGGCGACGACCCGCGCGTGGCCCCCGTGGTCGGGCTGGCCCTGGCGGCCCGCGACGGGAGCAACTGCTACCTCCCGCTCGCGCACGGCGCGGGGCCCAACCTGTCGCACGCGCAGGTGGCGGACTGGCTCGCGCCGGCGCTCGCCGATGCCAGCGTGCCCAAGGTGGGCGAGGACCTGAAACGCCTCCTCCACCTGTTCGCGGGGCTCGGGCTCACGCTGTCCGGGCTCGCCTGCGACGTCCGCATCGCCTCGTTCCTCGCCGATCCCGGGCGCGGGCACGACTTGGACGCCTTGGCGCGCGACCTGCTCGGGACCGCCCTGCCCGCGCTCGAGCCCGGCGAGCGTCGCGGCCGCGAGGCCGCCCTCGCGCTGCCGGTCGCGCGCGCCGAGGAGGTCTGCGCGGTGCGGGCCGCCGCCTTGTTCCCGATCGCCGACGCGCTCAGGGCCCAGCTCGAGGCGCGCGACCAGTGGTCGCTCTACCAGCGGCTCGAGCATCCGCTCATCCGCGTGCTGCTGGAGATGGAGCGCCACGGGGTGGCGATCGACGCGCCCCAGCTCCAGGGCATGGCGCGCACGGCGGGGGAGGAGATCGACCGCCTGCGCGCCGAGCTCCTGGCGATGGCGGGCGCCGACCTGAATCTCGAGAGCGGACCGCAGGTGGCGAAGATGCTGTTCGAGACGCTGGGACTCAAGCCGGGCGGGCGCACGCCGTCGGGCGCGCTCTCGACCCGCTCCGACATCCTCGAGGAGCTGGCCCCGCTCCATCCGTTCCCGGCCCGGCTGCTCGAGTACCGCGCGCTCACCAAGCTCAAGTCCACCTACCTGGACACGCTGCCGCGCATGGCCGATCCGCGCGACGGGCGGGTCCACACGCGCTTCGATCAGGCCGGGGCCGCCACCGGCCGGCTCTCCTCCAGCGATCCCAACCTCCAGAACATCCCGATACGCACCGCTCAGGGCCGCGCCATCCGGCGCGCGTTCGTGGCGCCTGAGGGCGCCCTGCTGCTGGGCGCCGACTACTCGCAGATCGAGCTCCGGGTGATGGCGCACCTGTCGGGCGACCCCAACCTGATCGAGGCCTTCGCCCGCGGCGAGGACGTGCACGAGGCGACGGCGCGCCGCATCTTCGGCGTCAGCGCGGGCCCCTTGGACCCGGCGCTGCGCGCCCGCGCCAAGGTGGTCAACTTCGGCGTCATGTACGGGATGGGTGCGCGCAGCCTGTCCCAGCAGATGGGGATCGGACTGCCCGAGGCGCAGGACTTCATCGCCGGCTACTTCCGCGTCTACGCGCGGGTGCGCGAGTTCCTCGACGCCACGCTCGAGGAGGCGCGCGCGCGCGGCTTCGTGTCGACCCTGCTCGGCCGCCGCCGCTATCTGCCCGAGCTGGCGAGCGGGCACGGCGCCACCCGCGCCTTCGCCGAGCGCGCCGCGATCAACACGCCGATCCAGGGCTCGGCGGCCGATCTCATGAAGCTGGCGATGATCCAGGTCCACCGCGTCTTGAAGGCGAAGCACCCCTCGGCTAGATTGCTGCTGCAGGTGCACGACGAGTTGCTGCTGGAGTGTCCGTCCGAGGAGGCGAGCGAGGTGGCCGAGCTGGTGCGCAGAGAGATGGAAGGCTGCTTCCCGCTCCGGGTCCCGCTCACGGTCTCGCTGGGGCAGGGGCCGACCTGGTTCGATGTCCACTGAGCGCGCCCGTCCGCGGCGCGCCCACACCGGCGACGGTCTGTTCATCTTGGGGCTGGTCGGCCGGGCGGGCAGCGGCAAGTCCACGGTGGCTCGCGCCATCGCCGCCGACGGGGGCGCGGTGATCGACGCCGACCGGCTCGGCCACGAGGTCACGCTTCACGATCCCGAGGTGCGCGCGGCCCTGAGCGCCGAGTACGGGGCCGACGTGTACGGGCCCGACGGCTCGCTCGACCGCCGGCGCGTCGCCGCGCGGGTGTTCAGCGACCCGGCGGCCCGGGCCCGGCTCGACGCCCTGGTGCATCCGCGCATCATGGAGCGGGCCTGGGAGGCGATGAACCAGCTCCGCCTCGCCGGCCATCGCGGCGTGGTGGTGCTCGACGCGGCGTTGCTGCTCGCCTGGGGCATGGAGCGGTCGTGCGATGCGGTGTTGGCGGTGACGGCCCCCGAGTCCGAGCAGGTCGCGCGTCTGATGCGGAGCCGGGGATGGAGCGAGGCCGAGGCGCGGGCGGTGCTGGCCGTGCAGCGGCCCAACGAGGCGTTCGCCGAGGCCGCGGATCTGACGCTCGCCAACGACGGGAACGTCGCCGAGCTGGAGCGCGCGGCGCGCGCCGCCGTGGTGCGGCTGATGGCGGAGCGGCGCGCCGCGCTGCGGATCGCCTGAGCGAGGAGTCATGCTGACCACCACCGAACTGCGCAAGCGACTCGACCTGGCCCGGGCGACCTTGGACGGCCTGCGGAGGTACCTTTGACGTGGACACCCGCCAGCGCGAGATCGGCACGTTCGAGCAGCGCATGTCCGAGCCCGGGTTCTGGGACCGGCCGGACGATGCACGCCGGACCGTGGCCGCGCTCAAGCACGCCAAGCGCACCGTCGACGACTGGAGCGCCCGGCAGGGGGCGCTCGAGCACTTGGGCGGGCTGCTGGAGCTGGCCGAGGGGGAGAGCGACGAGGCGCTGCTCGCCGACCTGTCCCAGGAGCTGGAGGGGGTCGAGACCCGGATCGCCGACCTGGAGCTGCGCAGCCTGCTCTCGGGCGAGCACGACGCGCTGGGGGCGCTCATCATCATCCATCCCGGCGCCGGCGGCACCGAGTCCCAGGACTGGGCCGACATGCTGCTGCGCATGTACCTGCGCTGGGCGGAGCGCCACGGCTTCCCGACGCGGGTGCTCGACCTGCAGCCCGGGGACGAGGCGGGCATCAAGGACGCGACCGTCGAGATCGACGGCGAGTATGCCTACGGGCACCTCAAGGGCGAGAGCGGGGTCCATCGCCTGGTGCGCATCTCGCCCTACGACGCGGCCAAGCGCCGCCACACCTCGTTCGCCTCGGTCCACGTGACGCCGATGGTCGACGACACCATCACGGTGGACATCGCGCCGGCCGACCTGCGCATCGACACCTTCCGCGCCAGCGGGGCCGGCGGCCAGCACGTCAACAAGACCGAGTCGGCGGTCCGCATCACCCACCTGCCGACCAACCTGGTGGTCCAGTCGCAGGCCGAGCGCAGCCAGCACCGCAACCGCGAGAACGCGCTGCGCATCCTGCGCTCGCGGCTGTTCGTGCACCTGCAGGAGATCGCGCGCCAGAAGACCGAGGCGCGCAGCGCCCCCAAGAAGGACATCGACTTCGGCAGCCAGATCCGCTCGTACGTGCTGCAGCCCTACACCATGGTCAAGGACGAGCGCACCGAGCTCAAGGTGGGCGACGTCCACGCCGTGCTGGACGGGGCCCTCGACCCGTTCATCGACGCCTACCTCAAGCACAAGACCTCATGACCGTCCCGGCCCACATCTTCCGCGAGTACGACATCCGCGGCCTGCACGCCAGCGAGCTGACCGACGCGGTGGCCGAGGCGGTGGGGCACGCCTTCGCGACGCTGATCGCCGAGACGCCGGCGGAAGACGGCGCGGCGGGCCGGCGCGTGGTGCTGGGCCGCGACGTGCGCCCGAGCAGCGAGCGGCTGAGCCTTGCGGTCGAGCGCGGCATCCGTGCCGCGGGGGTGGCGGTCGAGCGCGTGGGGGTGGTGCCGACGCCGGCGCTCTACTACGCGGTGGTGCGCCGCGAGGCCGACGGCGGGCTGCAGGTGACCGGCAGCCACAATCCGCCCGAGTTCAACGGGTTCAAGATGACGCGGCGGACCCTGCCGCTGTTCGGCGCCGAGATCCAGACCATGCGCGAGCGGATCGCCCGCCAGGACCTGCGCCGCGCCGAGCGCCCCGCCGCGGCGGCGGATCGTCCCATCCTCGACGACTACCGGGCGATGCTGATCGAGCGCCTGACCGTGCCGCGCGGGCTCGAGGTGGTGATGGACTGCGGCAACGGCTGCGCGGGCACGGTGGTGCCGGAGGTGTTCGAGCGCATGGGCCACACGGTGATCCCGCTGTTCGCCGACCTCGACGGGAGCTTCCCCAATCACCTGCCCGACCCCACGGTCCCGGCCCTGATGCAGAGCCTGGTCGCCGAGGTGACGCGGACCGGGGCCGACCTGGGCATCGGCTTCGACGGCGACGCCGACCGCATCGGCGCCGTGGACGGCCGCGGGCGGATGGTGTTCGGCGACCAGCTGCTCGCCCTGTTCGCCCGCGACGTGCTGTCCCGCGTGCCCGGGGCCGAGATCATCTTCGACGTCAAGTGCTCGCAGGGCCTGAGCGAGGACATCGCGGCCCACGGCGGCCGGCCCTCGATGTGGAAGACCGGCCACTCGCTCATCAAGAGCCGGCTGCACCAGACCGGCGCCCCGCTGGCGGGCGAGATGTCCGGCCACATGTTCTTCAGCGAGGGGTTCTTCGGCTTCGACGACGCGCTGTTCGCGGCCGGCCGGCTGCTGCGCTTCGTTGCCGCCAGCGGCCGGTCGCTCGCCGACCTGGTCGATTCGATCCCGAAGTATCACGCCACGCCCGAGACCCGGCTCGCCTGCCCGGACGAGCGCAAGTTCGCGGTGGTCGAGGAGCTCAAGCGCGAGTTCGCGGGCCGCTACCGGGTGATCGACATCGACGGCCTGCGCGTGGAGTTCGGGGACGGCTGGGGCCTGGTGCGCGCGTCCAACACGCAACCGGCGCTGGTCGTGCGCTTCGAGGCGCGCACCGAGGCGCGCCTGGGCGAGATCCGGGCCCTCTTCATGGGCCCGCTCAAGCGGCTGGGGGTGGGTGAGGCGGCGGTCGGGCACTGAGGCGGGAGCGGGCGGCCACGTGCGCGCGCTGCCGCGCCGCTTCTACGCCCGTCCCTCGCGGGTGGTCGCGCGCGCCCTGCTCGGGCGGCTGCTGGTGCGCGGGCGGGGGCGGCGGCGCCTGTCCGGCCGGATCGTCGAGGTCGAGGCCTACGACGGCGCGCGCGACCCGGCCAGCCACGCGTTCCGCGGCGAGACCGCGCGCAACCGCACCATGTTCGGTCCCCCGGGCCACGCCTACATCTATGTGAGCTACGGCGTGCACCACTGCCTCAACGTCGTGACCGGAACCCCCGGGACCGCCGCGGCGGTGCTGATCCGCGCCCTCGAGCCGGTCGCGGGGATCGCCGCGATGCGCCGCCGGCGCGGCCTCGGCGACCGCGAGCGGCTGGCGCGCGGTCCCGGGTGCGTGACGCGAGCGCTCGGCCTCACCGTGGCGCACGACGGACTCGACCTCACCTCGGGGCCGCTGTGGATCGCGGACGGTCCGCCGCGCCGCGGCGGCCGCCGGATCGCGCGGAGTCCGCGCATCGGCATCTCCCGGGCGGTCGCGCGCCCGTGGCGCTTCTTCCTGGCGGGGCACCCCTGCGTCTCGGGGCCGCGCACGGCTGGGCGTGGCGTGCCCACGCGGCGAACCGGCCGTTGACACTGCGGCCGCCGCTTCCCTAGTATGCCGCCTCCGTGCGCCGCATCCCTCGTGCCTCACACGCCCGCCGCCACGTCGTCGCCGCATCCGCAGGCGCCGATCGCGACACCGTGCCGCCCGCGAGCCGGAAAGGAGTCCGCATGCGCCGTTGCCGCGGCGTACTGTCGAGCCTGATCGCGCTGGGGATGGTCCTCGGCGGGCCGCGCGGCGTGAGGCCGGCCGCGGCCCAGCTCTACGAGTCGACGCTCCAGTCGCTCGACTACGCCCCCGACCCCACCGCGCGCAGCCCGCGCCTGCTCGGCATGGGGCGGCTCACGCTGCTGGACGACGTCCACAATCACATCTCGCTCTGGGACTTCGCCGGCAACCCGACCGGGATCGCCGAGGCCGAGACCGCCTCCGTGGTCGAGTACCGCCCCGGCACCCGCAGCAGCGAGGCGATCCGGGACCAGTGGCCCTCGACGCGCGAGCAGGAGGTGCTCCGGGCGCGCCAGCTGCGCCACGGGGTCGAGACCTGGCGCCGGGGAGAGGGCGGGACCGCGTACGGCCTGGTGGGCGAGGTGGCCACGCTCGAGCGCTCGCGGCCGTTCTCGCCCGTGCTCGAGGAGCGCGAGAAGTTCTCGGTCCCGACGCTGAACGCGGCGGTCAACGGACACCTTCCCTGGATCCACGGCAACCGGGTCGACTACGCCGTGAGGGCGGGCTACTCGCACGAGAGCTACGACGACCAGTTCTTCGACTTCCTCGAGCTGCCGCAGGGCTCCTACCTCGGCCGGCCCTCCAGCGCGGTCGACGCCCGCGACGCCTTCACGCCGGACCACCAGACCGTCTCGAGCCTCGGCTTCGGCGGCGCCTTCGCGTTGCGCGTGAGCTCGGGGCTCAAGGCGGCGCTCGGCTTGGACCGCGTCACCAAGACCGTCGTGGCCACGAACGAAGGGCTGCGCTCGAGCTCGCGGACCGACGAGAAGCGGCCGTTCAACATCGCCCAGGGGTCGCTCATCGCCCGGCTCGGACACCAAGTGGAGTTCGGCGCCGACGCGCGCGCCTGGCGGTCTCAGTCCGAGGAGATGTTCCGCTGGTCGGTCTCGGCGGGGCAGGGGAACCTGGCGCTGGCCGGTCGGGGCAAGCGGCTCAGCCGCCGCGAGGAGGGGACCTCGCTGCGCACCCGCGCGCGGTGGTCGGCCGGCCCGCTCGAGCTCAACGCCAGCGCCGGCAGCTCGTTCCGCCGGCTGGTCATCACGCCGTGGTATCCGGTCAACGAGGGGGACCCGGCGGGGTTCAACGACTTCCTGGACCAGGCGGGATTCCGGCCGGGCGCCGACACGCTGCTCCTGCCGGCACGCGTGCAGAACCGGCGCGTGAAGGAGAACGCCTACGACCTGGTGGCCGGCGCCGCCTGGCGGTTGCCCCACGGCCGGGGGGTGGTGGCGGGCGAGGCGCACCGTTCGCGCCGGGCCACCGACACGCGCTTGATCGGCGCGGGACCCAACCCGGTCCAGTGGGACTTCCGGGCGGGGGCCGAGGTCCGATGCAGCTCGACCTTCCTGGCCCGGGCGGGGGGCGGATACGGGCTCACGGATCAGGACGCGCTCACGGCGGACGACACCTATCGCCATGCCAGCGCCACGGCCGGCTTCGGGTACCTGGCCCCCGGATCGAGATGGTCCCTGGACCTGGCGTACTCGGTCGAGTGGCTCGATCCCGACTTCGCCGACCCGACCCGGTCGCGCGAGACCCGCCGCCAGTTGGCCGTCCAGTCGAGGTGGCCGTTCTGACCTCGGTGGCCCCCGGCCGCTTGAGGTTCTCATCTTCGCACTTGACAAAACATTGGCCCGGCACAATACTAGGTGTCGACAGGGCGTATGGCATCGTCGGCGGCGACCGTTGGTAAGGTCGTTTCCCGGCGAGGTTGCTCTCCGGCCGCGCTCATCGAATGCCCCTCGATCCCTCCCCCGGGGCAAGCTGAAACACCTGACAGGCTCGCGGCGCTCCCAGAGCGATGTCGCCTCGACTCAAAACCTTGAAACTCGTTGACAGTAGCGCCGATGATTGGCATGGTGGCGCAGGCATCCTGCCTGCTGCCCACGGTGGCGCAGTCCTTCACCAGGGGTTGACCCACATGCGAACCAAAGGCTCGTCTTTCGTTGCCACGGCGCTGGTTGCGGGGCTGGCGATCGTCTTGAGCGGTCCGGCTTTCCCTCAGGCCGCCCCGGCCGCCAAGGCCGCCCCGGCCGCGACGTCCGGGGTGGGCCGGATCGCCGGCAAGGTGACCGACAAGAACAAGGAGCCGATCGCCTTCGCCAACATCATCGTCCTCGGCACCCGCTTCGGGGCCTTGACCGACGAGAAGGGCGGCTTCGTCCTGGTCGGCGTCCCGGTCGGCTCGGTCCAGGTCCAGGTCCAGCCGCTGGGCTTCGAGAAGCAGGTCCAGACCGTCCAGGTGAACGCCGGTGTCACGACCACCGTCAACTTCTCCTTCACGAATGACTCGAAGATCGTCAAGACCCTCGAGGAGATCGAGGTCCGCGGGGAGAAGCGGATCGATGTCAAGTCCTCGACCACCAAGCAGAGCATCACGGCCGAGAAGCTGCGTGAGATCCCGGTGGACAACCTGATGCAGGCGATCGGCACCAAGGCCGGCGTCGTGTCGTCGGCGGACGGTCTCCACTTCCGCGGCGGACGCACCGACGAGGTCAAGTTCCAGTTCGACGGCGTGGAGGTGTCGGATCCGCTGGTCGGACGGACCGCCAACATCGCGAGCCTGGCGGTCGCCGGCACCGAGATCCTCTCGGGCGGCTTCGACGCCGAGTACGGCAACGCGCTCTCCGGCGTGGTCGCGGTCAGCACCAAGGAAGGGACCGATCGGTTCGGCGGCGAGGTCCGCTGGGACACCGACCGTTACGGCGACCCCAGCAAGACCTTCGACAACTACGACCGCTTCACCTTCGGGTTCGGCGGGCCCACGCCCATCAAGAACCTGACCTACTTCGCGACCTACGAGGGGAGCTTCCAGGACACCTATCTCAAGTCGAGCATGACCAAGCGCGACCACACGCTGCTCGACTTCATCCAGTTCGGCTTCCGGCAGAGCAACCAGATCAACACCAACTTCAAGCTCGCCTACCGCGCCAACCCGCGGAACAAGTTCACGCTCGAGACCATCAACAACCACTCGATCCAGACCCCGTACGACCACATCTGGAGCCGGCAGGGCTACGTCAAGGTGACCTACGACACCATCCCCGGCGATCCGCCGCGCATCAACCCGCGCTATGGGACCTGGTCGGGCACCAAGGACGACAGCACGTTCGTGCCCCAGAACCTGCCCGACCACGTGCCGACCACCGACGACCGGTTCCAGCAGTTCACCGGCGTGTGGACCAACCAGCTCTCCGACAAGAGCGTGTGGACCACGCGCCTCTCGTCCGTGCACTTCAAGACGCTCTCGGCGGTGCAGGGGAAGGAGCCCTGGCAGTACGAGATCCGCTCGCCCGAGTACTGGGCCGGGAACCAGGCCGCCGGCAGCGAGCAGAACCCGTACTTCGCGACCCACGGCGACGTGCCCCGGTACCTCAAGCGCGACACCGGGACGCTGACCCTCAAGAGCGACTTCTCGACCCGGAAGATCAAGCAGCACTCGCTCAAGACCGGGCTCGAGGTCACCTACAACCGCGTGCAGAACCTCGCCCTGACCCAGCCCAACGTCGAGAACGACGGCCTGCCGGGGGCGACCCGCTCGTCGTTCCTGAACTACAACCCCGAGGGCGCCGCCTACTTCCAGGATCGCTGGGAGTACGAGGGGCTGGTGCTCAACGCGGGGCTCCGCTACGACATGTTCACGCCCGGCGATCAGGTCCCGACCAGCGACCTGCCCAGCGGCAAGCGCTACAAGCAGCAGGTCAGCCCGCGGCTCGGCATCGCCTACCCGATCTCGGACAAGGACGTGCTGAGCTTCCACTACGGCTGGACCTATCAGACCCCGACGCGGAGCTTCGTGTTCGAGAACCGCGGCACCGGGGCGGCGGTCGGCATCCAGGGCAATCCCGACCTCCAGCCCGAGACCAACATCGCCTACCAGGCCGGCGTCCAGCACCTCTTCTCGCGCGACCTGTCGGGCCAGTTCTCGGTGTTCTTCAAGGACATCTACGGACTGATCACGACCCGCCAGAAGCCGAACGATCCCGAACAGACCCGCGTGTACTACAACGGCGACTACGCCAGCGCGCGCGGCTTCGAGGCGAGCCTCGCCAAGAGCTTCAGCCACAAGTTCTCGGCCGAGATCAACTACACCTACTCGCTGGCGACCGGCGTCGCGTCGAATCCCGCCGAGGCACTCCAGTTCCTCAACGGCGGTCGGCTCTACCTGCCCATCTCGGAGCAGCCGCTCGATTGGGACCAGCGCACCACGCTGAGCGTCCAGGGGCAGGTGCGCGATCCGGGCAAGTGGGGATTGCGGATGCTCTGGACCTACGGCTCGGGCTTCCCGTTCACGCCCGCGTTCCGCAACGAGCGCAAGTCGGATCCCAATCTCGAGAACTCGCGCCGGCTGCCGGCCAACTCGAACCTGACGATCGACGGCGACAAGTTCTACCGGGTGTGGGGGCAGAACGTCACCATCTTCGTCGACGCGCGCAATCTGCTCGACGTGCAGAACATCAGCAACCTGGTGCAGAACACCGGCCTCAACCCCTACCTCAACACGGCGGCCGGGAACGACTACCAGATCTACTACTCCGAGACCGGGCGCGCGGGTGGCGCCTACCTCAAGGACATCAACGGGGACGGCCTCGCGGACTGGGTGCCGGTCAACGATCCCCGCGTGTTCGGTGAGGGGCGAAACGTCCGCATGGGGATCAGCGTCCAGTTCTGATGGCTGACACCGACTCTGACATGACGGCCCGCCCTCGCGCGGCCCTGGCCCGCGTCCTTCCGATCCTCGGGATCGCCGCCCTGCTGGTCGCCGGCAGCGCCAACCGGGCCCACGCCCGGCCCGACCAGCAGATGGTCGCCGAGTTCAAGGCGGGGTTCCCCGAGCTGTTCCAGCCCCGCGGCGACGGCCGGACCGTGCCGGCGGCGGTGCCCGACATCTTCGGCCCGGGTGCCGTGCTCAACGTCGGCCACCTGTTCATGAAGGTCACCAACTTCGACGTCATCGGCAATCCGTTCACGAACCTCTCGACCGACCCGTCGGGGCAGTGGCCGGGGGCCTCGGGCACCGAGTACCTCTCGTTCATGCTCCTGGGCGTCAGCGGCGTCGACAAGACGGCGACCGACCCGGCGGCGATCCGGCGGATGAGCCTGCAGCCCGAGTGGCGGCCGCAGACGCTGGCCCCGGAGGACCGCATCTACAAGTCCTACGACGGGAAGGTGTTCGGTCTGCGGGGCGTGGACGATGACAAGGACGCCGTCAGTCACGATCCGCTCGACCGCACCGCCTGGGTGGACGAGGACTTCCTCGACGGGCGGGACAACGACGGCGACGGCCTGATCGACGAGGACTACGGCGCCATCGGCCAGCAGATGTTCACCTGCGTCATGTGGGACGACACGCCGCAGGCGCTGGCCTTGAACCTCAACGAGAAGCACGTGCCGCTGCACCTCGAGCTGCGCCAGGAGGCCTTCGCCTTCTCGGTGCCCGGTTTCGAGGACTTCGACGTGGTGAACTGGCAGGTGTTCAACCGGTCCAGCCACGCGATCGACAGCATGTACATCAGCATCCGCTATGACGTGGACGCCGGCCCCGGGGACCTCCCGGCCTACTTCAACGACGACCTCGACATCCCGTTCTTCCCGCACGGCGATTTCCCGGTGATCCTGTCCAAGGACAACGAGTGGGGCGCCAAGATGGACCCCAAGGCCTACCGGCGGCAGGAGCACCACGCGGTCATCGCGTCCTGGCCGGCGGAGTCGACCCTGGGCCTGTGCCCGCGCGTGAACCTCCGCGTCAACGGGTTCTCGGTCGTGGACAACGACGGTGACGCCGGCCGGACGCCGGGGATCTCGTCCATCCTCCTGCTCGGCCACACCACCGATCCGCTCGGCCTGGCGGCCCCGAAGAAGGTGGGGTGGTGCCAGTTCCGCTCCCACGTGGCCGGGACCCCCTACAACTCCGGCGGCAGCCCGGTGGTGGACCAGCAGCGGTTCGAGATGGTTTCGAGCGGCGAGAACATCGATCGCGAGACCGGTTTCATCACCGCCACCCCGGTGGACCAGGAAGGCGACATCCAGGGTTGGGCATCGGTGGGCCCGTTCGGCGTCACCGACGATCAGGGGGGCTCCCACGCGATCCCGGTCGGCGGCAGCGTCGAGCTGACCATCGCCTTCGCGGTGCAGGAGTCCAAGGGCCTCGCGACCATCAACGATTACCCCAACGACTACGCCGCCTACCTCAACGGCACGCTCTCGGCGGCCGACCTGTTCGCCAAGTATCCGGCGCTCGAGAACGCCTTCGCCGCGCAGGTGGCCTACGAAGGCGTGTACGACGATCCGCCCTCGATCCTCAACGACAACGAGCACATCAACATCACGTACTTCCACGGGCGGGAGACCCGGGTGCGGGCTCCGGCCGGCTTCATCCTGACCGAGTCCGACTGCCCGGACGGCACCGCGCCCGGGCACGACGACCCGGTCCCGCGGCAGATCACCGAGTTCGGGTACCAGTGGTTCGACTTCGACTGCGACTACTGCACCGGCGTCTGGGTGTACGGGAACGGCCCCGACTTCGGCGAGGGCCCGGGCTCCGGCAAGATGCTCAAGCGCTGGAACACCGCGGCCCCGCCGCCCAACCCCGAGACCAACGCGGCGGCGACCTACAACTTCTCGGACAACCCGGAGCGCAAGGTGGTGCCCGCGCGGGACGGTCAGATCGCGCTGGCCTGGGACAACCTGTCCGAGGTGACGGTGGACCCCGAGGCCGGGGACTTCGACACCCGCTCGTACCGGCTGTGGAAGGTCTCCAACTGGCGTCGCCAGGGCGGCGTCACCGGCCCGTCGGACGACGACTGGACCCTGCTCGCGCACTTCCGTCTCTTCGACTTCTACGACAACAGCGGCCGGCACATCGACAGCAACCGGCAGATCTTCTCGGATGAGCGGATGCAGATCAAGACCAAGGAGTTCTGGCCGCCGGCGCTCGACAGCGTGCATGCCGGGCAGCCGATCTGTCCCCAGGTCTACATCCCGAACCTGAGCCTGCAGGCGGTGGTCCTGACCAAGAGCGCGTACACGAACGCCGCCGCGCATGACTGGGTCCGCGCCAAGGGCTATTCGACCAGCGATTTCCACGAGGAGCCCAGCACCTGGCGGTTCAACCAGACCGCGGGGGATTGCAAGTACAACTCGTTCCACACCGTGGGCCTGGAAGGCTCGGGTGCGTGGGCGGAGGTGTGTCTCAACCCGCTCGCGGACAAGCGTGGCTTCATCGTGCCGATCTGCCTGTTCGCCGGCGACCTGTGGGACCAACAGACCGGCGAGATCCTGCGGCCGACCCCCGACCACTGCGAGATCCCCGGCTGCACCCTCGACACGCTCCCGTGTGCCAAGGACGAGAGCGGGAACTGCCTGCGCGTGGAGGCCATCGTGGGGCTGCGCAACGGGAACCTGCGCGACGTGACCCGGACCAAGTATCCGGTCGGCCGGTATCGCTACCTCGATCACGAGGTGAAGAACGGGTTCATCTACTTCTACTCGGTGACCGCCGGGGACTCGACGGGCGGGGGCGAGTTGCCCGATTCGTCGGGGATCACGGTGGGCGGCCGCGAGCTGACGGGACGGCGCTCGGGCGTCGAAGCCGAGGGCATCTACCCGCAGGCGTCCACGAAGGCCCCGGGCGGGGTGTGGGTGGTGCCGAATCCGTACCGGGGCTACGCCGACCTGACCAAGCGCCCGTCGGCCTGGGACCTGACGCCGAACGCCACCGATCCGACCGGGACGCATCTCGACTTCATGGGGATGCCGCCGGCGCCGTGGACCATCCAGATCTACACCGTGTCCGGGGACTTGGTGCAGACGCTTCGTTCCGAGGACGCGATCAACGAGTCCGTGCGCGGCTCGGCCACGGTGGCCAATCCGGCCTTCAATCCGAACTTCCCCGACGATCCGGTCGACAACCCCAAGACCATCACCCTGCCAGGCTTCAATCGGCAGGCGGACTCGCCGAATGACGGAGAAGCCCGCTGGAATCTGATCTCCCGCAACGGGCAGGACGTGGTCAGCGGGGTCTACATCTTCGTGGTGCAACTCGTGAGAAAGCTGATCGCAGCCTTCGGCCTGCTGGGGGCCCTGCTTCCGAGTGTGGTCGGTGCTGCCCAGGTCTTCGAGAAAGTGGGCGTGTTCGACGGGCAGTTTCTCAAGATCGACGTGGGCGCACGCGCCGCGGCGATGGGAGGGGCCTTCGTCGCCGTCGCCGACGACGCCAGCGCACTCTACTGGAACTGCGCCGGCATCGCCCGGATCGACCCCGACAAGTCCCAGCTCCAGTTCAATCACGCGATCTGGCCGGGCGACATGAACTTCACCCAGGCCGCCTACGTGTTCCACTGGAAGCGCGTCCCGGGCGCCATCGGCATCAACGCCCGCGCGCTCTACATGGACCCCATGATCGAGACCACGGCCTACCAGCCCGACCCCGAGGTGGGGACGGGGCGGACGTTCGACGCCGGGTTCATGGCCGCGGGCCTCACCTACGCGCGGTCGTTCACCGACAAGTTCAGCGCCGGCATCACCGGGAACCTGATCCACGAGGGCCTGGCCGAGTTCTCGCAGAACACCTACTCGTTCGACCTCGGCACGCTCTACGACGTCGGGACGCTCGGCATGCGGATCGGGATGGCGATCAGCAACATGGGGACCGACATCCAGTTCATCGACAAGCGGGCGCGCATCCCGACCGTGTTCCGGGTCGGGACCTGCGCCACGATCCTCCAGTCGTCGAACCAGAAGCTGGTCGGCTCGTTCGAGTTCTCGCACCCGCCCGACAACGCCGAGCGCGTGAACGTGGGCGCCGAGTACGCGTTCCAGAACTACGTCTATCTGCGCGGCGGCTACAACGTGAACTACGACGCCGAGGGTGCGGCCGGGGGCATCGGATTCCGGTTCCCGGTGTCGTTCGCCGGCACCGCCGACTTCGACTACGCCTACACGGACATGAAGGCCCTGGGCGCGGCGCACCGCTTCTCGCTCAAGTTCCTCTTCTGATCCCGAGGGCGGTTCGGCACCGAGCCTCATCGTGGACCGGGTGATCCTCACGCCGCCGTGCCCCCCAGACCGGGCGCGGCGGGGTCTCGGTGTCGCGGCCCTGGTCGCGGCGGTCGCCCTGCTCGCGGCCACGCCCGCGGTCCTGCGCGCCGCCGGGCGCGGTGGCGTTCACGGTGGACGCGGCCGCCTTCCCCGACTCGGCCGGCCAGGTGCTCGAGCTCTACCTGCGCATCCCCCCGGGCACGATGACGGAGCTGGAGCGGGACACCCACGGGGCCGGCCAGCTGCGGTTCACGGTGCACCTGTCGGGCCGGGGCGGCATGCCGGCGCGCGACGCCAGCGAGGAGTTCGCGGTGGCGCCGGGCGACAGCGTGGCGGGCCTGGGCAAGGTGGTGCTGATGCGCTTCCCGGTCCGGCCCGGCCGGTGCCGGCTGCGCGTGAAGCTCGAGGACGTGAACACGCAGAAGCGGGGGATCGGCTACCTGGGCCGGAAGGTCCACGAGTCGGCGGACGTGGAGGGGGATCTCGTGGTGCCCGCCCCGCAGGCGGGCCGGGAGCTCTCCGATCTCGAGTTCCTCTGGCCGAGCCCGACCGGCGCGGGGGCCGCCTTCCGGCGCGGCGACCAGGCCCAAGTCCCCAATCCCGATCGCCTGTACGGGCTGTTCGCGACCCAGGTCCAGGCGCGCTTCCTGGCGCGCGGGCCTTTGGGCGACACGCGCGTCTGGCACTGGCACGCACGCGTGCTCGACACCACCGGCGTCGTGGTGGCCGAGCAGGAGAGCACGGCCGCCGCCGCGAACCAGCTGGCCGCGAGGGTCGCGCTCGAGCTGTCGAGCGCTCCCGCGGGGGGCTACGACCTCGAGGTCAAGGCGTGGCAGGAGGGGGACGCCGGCGCCCTGCTGCGCACCGCCCGGTTCAGCGTCGGCTGGGAGGCGGGCACCTGGCTGGTGGATCCGGGCGACGCCGAGGACCTCGTCCACTTCCTCCTCTCCTCCGACGACGAGCACCGCTTCGCGCGACTCCAGCCCGGCGAGCGCGAGCGCTTCCTCGACCAATACTGGCACGACCGCGATCCGTCCCCGGAGACCGCCGAGAACGAGGCGAAGAGCGCGTTCTTCGCGCGCGTGGACTACGCCAACCGCAACTTCGGCGGGTTGGGGGTCGGGCGCGGGATGTTCTCCGACATGGGACGCGTCTTCATCCGCTACGGGGAGCCGGGCGAGATCCTGAAGCAGGTGATCCCCGCCGGCGACGAGACGCTCGCCAACGTGCTCCAGCAGCTGGAGCTGAGCGAGGACCGTCCGACCGGGGACGTCCACCAGAAAGGTCTGGGCGGCGACACGCGCGCCTACGAGGTGTGGATCTACCAGGGGGACGTGGGGGCTCCCCCCGACACCGATCCCGCCATCACCGCCCGCCTCCGCCCGCGGCGCCGCCTGGTGTTCCTGTTCGTCGACGAGCACGGCTACGGCCTCTACACGCTCCGCTACAGCACGGAGTGAGGCCGGGCGCCCGCCCCTGCGCCCAACCCCTACGCCCAACCGCTACGCCCAACCCCTACGCCCAACCCCTACGCCCAACCCGGGCGCCTTGACCACCCCGCGGGGCTCGGGCATAATCGCATCGCTTCTACGCCATAACGTATTGTATTACAATCGTTTACCGGTCAGCCACGGCGAGGGCGGCCGGGGCGTTCTCCGCCTGAGCGGAGGACGACGGGCCGTCGCCTCGAGGAGATCGGGGACCATGGCACTCCGCATCGGCATCAACGGATTCGGCAGAGTTCGTGGCCGTGAACAACATCACCGACGCGCCGACCCTGGCGCATCTGCTGCGCTACGACTCGGTCCACGGGACGTGGGCCAAGGCCGGCGGCGCCACCGCGGACGGCGCACTGCGGGTGGGCGACGCCACGATCAAGGTGCTGAGCGAGAAGGACCCGGCCAAGCTCCCGTGGAAGTCGCTGGGCGTCGACGTGGTCCTGGAGGCGACCGGGAAGTTCACCGACCGCGCCGGGGCCGCCGTCCACCTGGCGGGTGGGGCGCGCAACGTGCTCATCTCCGCCCCGGCCAAGGGCGCCGACCTCACCTTCGTCTTCGGGGTCAACGACGCCGCGTTCGATCCCAAGCGCCACACGGTGGTGAGCATCGGCTCGTGCACCACCAACTGCCTGGCGCCGGTGGCCAAGGTGCTCCACGACACCTTCGGCATCGAGCACGGCTTCATGACCACGATCCACGCCTACACCAACGACCAGCGCATCCTCGACCTGCCCCACAAGGACCTGCGCCGCGCGCGGGCGGCGGCGCTCAACCTGATCCCGACCTCGACCGGCGCCGCCAAGGCGATCGGCGAGGTGTTGCCCGACCTCAAGGGGCGGCTGGACGGCATCTCCGTCCGCGCGCCGGTCCCCGACGGCTCGCTGGTCGACCTGGTGTGCCGGCTCCGCAAGCCCGCCACGCGCGAGACGGTCAACGCGGCGGTCCAGGCCGCGGCCCAAGGCCCGATGCGCGGCATCCTGGAGTACTGCGAGGCGCCGATCGTCTCCGGCGACGTGGTGGGGAACCCGCATAGCAGCGTGTTCGACGCCCTTTCGACCAGCGTCATCGACGGCTCGCTGCTCAAGGTGCTGGCCTGGTACGACAACGAGTGGGGATTCTCCGAGCGCGTCGTGGACGCGATGCTGAGGATGGCATGACGCCGGCGGGCGTGTTCGCCAAGAAGACCGTGCGCGACCTCACGCCCGCGAACCGGCGGGTGCTGGTGCGCGTCGACTTCAACGTGCCGCTCAAGCACGGCGAGGTGGCCGACGACACCCGCATCGTCGCCGCCCTCCCCACGATCCGCTACCTGCTCGAGAAGCAGGCGCGGGTCGTGCTCATGTCGCACCTGGGCCGGCCCGACGGGAAGCCCGACCCCAAGGTCGGCCTGCGGCCGGTGGCGGCACGCCTCGAGCGCCTGTTGCGCCAGCCGGTGGCCTTCGCGCCCGACTGCGTGGGCGCCGAGGCCGAGGCCGAGGCGGCCGCGCTGGCGCCGGGGGGCGTGCTGCTGCTAGAGAACCTCCGCTACCACGCGGAGGAGGAGAAGAACGACGCGGGCTTCGCCCGCCGGCTGGCGGCCCTGGGCGACTGCTACGTCAACGACGCCTTCGGCACCGCGCATCGGGCGCACGCCTCGACCGAAGGCGTGGCCCGCGTGCTCAAGCCCGCGGTGGCCGGCTTCCTGATGCAGCGCGAGCTGGACTACCTCGGGCGGGCGCTCGATCAGCCGCAGCGGCCGTTCGTGGCCATCCTGGGCGGAGCCAAAATCTCCGGCAAGATCGACGTGCTGCGCGTCCTGCTCGGCAAGGTGGACCGCCTGCTCATCGGCGGGGCGATGATGTTCACCTTCCTCAAGGCGCAGGGCAAGCCGACCGGGCGCTCGCTGGTGGAGGCGGACCGCGTCGGCATGGCGCGCGAGATCCTGGAGCAGGCCGGCAAGGGGCGGGTCGAGCTGCTCCTGCCGGTCGACTGTGTCGCCAGTGCTACGGCCGATGGGAGCGCTCCCGGACGCGTGTGCCGGCTCGAGGACCTGAAGCCCGACGAGATGGGCGTGGACATCGGCCCCGAGACGATCCAGCGGTTCGCCGCGAAGCTCGCGGACGCCAGGACCGTGCTCTGGAACGGACCGATGGGCATCTTCGAGGTGCCGGCCTTCGCGAGCGGGACTGAGGGCGTGGCCCGGGCGCTGGCGGAGGCGACCGGGCGCGGGGCGGTGACCGTGGTGGGCGGGGGCGACTCGGCCGCGGCGGTGCAGGAGGCGGGGCTCACCGAGCGCGTGACCCACGTCTCGACCGGCGGCGGCGCCTCGCTCGAGTTCCTGGAGGGCAAGGTGCTCCCGGGGGTCGCCGCCCTCGACGACCGGGAGTCCTGATGGCGCGCCCGTGGCCGCGGCAGCCCCGGCTCATCGCCGGCAACTGGAAGATGAACAAGACCGCGCAGGAGGGCTCCGCCCTCGCGGGCCAGCTCAAGGGCCTGCTGGGGACGACGCGCCGGTGCGAGATCGCGCTCTGCCCGCCGTACCCCGCCCTCGAGTCGGTCGCCGCGGCGGTGCGCGGGAGCGGCATCCACTTGGGCGCCCAGGACCTGCATCCCGAGCCCAAGGGGGCCTTCACCGGAGCGGTCTCGGGCCCGATGTTGAGCGCCGTCGGCTGCCGGTTCGTGATCGTCGGGCACTCCGAGCGGCGGCACGGCATGGGGGAGGACGACGCGCTGGTGGCGCGCAAGGCGCGCGCGGCGCTGCGCGACGGCCTCACCCCGATCGTGTGCGTGGGCGAGACCCTGAGCGAGCGCGAGGCCGGTGGTACCGCCGACGTGCTGGTGCGCCAGGTGCGGGCCGTCTACGAGGGGCTGGGGGAGGCCGAGGCGCGCGCGACGGTGGTGGCCTACGAGCCGGTCTGGGCCATCGGCACCGGGAAGGTGGCGAGCCTCGAGCAGGCGCGCGAGGCCCACCAGCTGGTCCGGGCGACCCTGGACCGGGTCGTCGCCCCCGGCCTGGGGCAGAGCCTGGCCGTGCTCTACGGCGGCAGCGTCAACGCCGAAAACGCGGCCGCCCTGTTCGGCGAGGCCGAGCTGGACGGGGCGCTGGTGGGTGGAGCCTCGCTCGAGGCGGCCGGGTTCTGGCGCATCTGCGCCGCCGCCACCCCACGCTGACCGGGGCCGGGCGCCGCGGGACGACCGGCCACCGGGAACGCCGCGGCGGCGGCCCGCGCGGCGGCCCGCGCGGCGGCCCGCGCGGCGTTGACGGGGCGGGGCGCGGCTGCTAGCTTATCTCGCCGCTTCGCCACCGGGCTTGGCCCGGGGCCGTGCCCGCGGTACGCCACGATCCTCCGAGGAGCCTCATGTACGGTCTGCTGCTCGCGGTTCACATCCTGGTCTGTCTCTGCCTGGTCATCGTCATCCTGCTCCAGTCCGGCAAGGGCGGGGGGTTGGCGGGCGGCGCCTTCGGCGGCACGGCGCAGACCGTGCTCGGCGGACGCGGCGCCACCGACTTCATCACCCGCGCGACGATGATCTTGGGCGGGGCCTTCACGCAGCGCAGCCTGATCCAGGAGGAGGCGGCCAAGGCGCCCGCGGCCGCACCCGCGGTGCCCGGATCGGCACCCACGCAGGCGCCCGCGCAGGCCGCGCCATCGTCGCCCGCGGCACCCCCGCCGGCGACGCCGCCTCGTGCCAAGCCGGCGACGCCGCCGGCCGGCGGAGGGCACTGAGCCCAAGCCGAGGCCAAGGACAGGACCCGTGCCCGGGTGGTGGAACTGGTAGACACGTACGTTTGAGGGGCGTATGGGGAAACCCGTGCGAGTTCAAGTCTCGCCCCGGGCACCACACTCGACCCGCGTTCGCCGGCACTTGCGAGCGCGGGTTCGCATTTGTCCGCGGATTTGTCCGTGTCGCACGCCTTCGTCCCGTCCAGCGCCGCCACCTTCGCCACCGCCCGCTCCAGCATGGGCAGGTCAACAGTCCCGTATCTCAGGTGCATGCTGAGCGTCTTGTGTCCCATCAAGGCCATCGCCTCGGTCGGTGCGAGTCCGGCACGGATCATCCGGTCGCAGGCGTAGCGCCTCAAGTCGTGAAACCGCCGATGCTGTAGTTCGGCCACGAGGCAAGCCGCCTTCCACGCGTCGGCGAGGTCAAGGGTCGGACGACCGTCGCGATGGAACACATGCGCGACCACGACGCCGCGCTCCCGCACGACCCGCCACCGCTCCTGACGCTGCGACCCGCGTATCGTCGCCGAAGTGCTCGCGCAGCCTGAAACTCCATCGGCCCGTCGAGCAACTCGCCGACCGTGACCCGGCACGAACCTCTCGCTTCGCTCCTTCGCACTCAGCCGGGCGCGCAGTTTGCGGTCGGCCACGCGCGGGTCACGGCTCCCGATGCTCTCACGGTGCTCGCGGCCCTCGCAGTCATACCAAGCGATCCACTGCGTCCCCTTCTTGCCCCGCGCATAGACCCGCCCCTCGCGGCGCGGCTTCTCGCGTGACTCAACCCGCTGCTCGTTCATGGTCTGCGCCCCCTTCGTTCTCGCTCTTCGGTCCACGCCATTAGTGCTCGTCGCGCCTGTTCGGTCAGCGCCAGCCCTTCGGCCCGCGCAATGGCTTGTAATCTGCGGTGCAGCCCACGCGGAAGCGCAATCACGGTCACCCGCGTCCCCTTGCGGCTCGCTCCGCGACGCTCGACCGGGAACCGCGCGCGGGGAGCGCTCGCGCCGGGATTGCCTCTTGCGGGGGATGGTGCGCAGGCTTATCGTTCTTCACGCGGGCTTGACCGCAAGGCAGTCCCCCGCCGCGCCCCCTCGCCGTCGCGCTCCACCGCCTCCATGGGGGGCAACAATGTGCAGAACAGCCACCCTCGCGCTGGTGCTCGCCGCGGCCCTGACCGCTGGCCACGCCGCAGCGGACTGCGCACCGCCGTACCTCTTCCGCTGGAACACTCACGGTAGCTACCTCCTGAGCATGGCGGTGGGCGGCGGCGACGGCAACCTCTATGTCCTCGACGGCGCTGCTGTCGTCCGTGTGTACGGCCCCGACGGCGCACTCTTGCACCAATGGGTTGCCTCATATCCTTCGTGGTATCCCTACGACATCGCGGCGGATGCTCAGGGCAATGTCTATGTGACTGACCTCGTCGCCGTGAACAAGTTCACGAGCGCCGGCACGTTTGTCCGGAAGTGGTTTCCCGGCGCGGGATGCCAGTTTGGCCCCGACGGCGGCTCTCCGACTGCGATCGCAGTAGATGCTCAAGGCAACGTCTATACGATGACCGGCGAAGGGCCCCGGATGGAGAAGTTCACTGGCGATGGGACTCTCTTGGCTGCTTGGGACGTGCAGACCGCCCACTGCGGGGACTACGCGATCGCGGTCGATGGGCAGGGCGTGGTCTATGTGATAGACAAGTACGGCTCGTACGGGGCCGCGTACGACGTTTCCGTGCTGAGGTACACAAGCAACGGGAACCTCCTGGGTCAATGGGGGCCATTCGAAGGGGCGCAGGATATCGCGGTGGATGGGGACGGCAGGGTCTACGTGAATGTGCCCTATGGCGGCATCCTGACGTTGGCGGGCGACGGGACGGTTCTGTGCGCATGGGACCCCAGCATCGGCGGCCTGGGCACGGGACGAGCCGTTGCGGCTGGGCCGTCGGGCTACGTCTACGTCATGGACGACCTCTCCCCGTACATCGCCAAGTTCGGCGACGTGCCCACGCCGACGCACCGACCCACCTGGGGCAGTGTGAAGGCAATCTATCGGTAGCCCAGTCCTCGTGCGCGCGGTGCACTCGGCCTCGTGGAAGGGGAGGCGTAACGTGCAGTCGGTGCGCATCGCGCGCATCGAGTGCGCCGTTGGCGAGGGTTCGAGTCTCGCCCCCGGGCACCACACTCGACCCGCGTTCGTTGGACCTGGCGAGCGCGGGTCTCGTCTCCTGGGGATCTGTACGCGTCAGGCCCTCGGGCGGCACCGCGGCAGGGGCGAGCCCGTGAAGTCACCCGGCCGGGGCGCAACGGTGGCATCTCGAGACCACGACGGCCGGGCGTGGAGGCACGCCGGCGGGCAGGAACCTCGGGCGAGCGCGTCGTCCGCCGGGTGGTATAGTTGCTCCGCCGCTGAGACTGACCCGTAGAACTATCCCGGTGCGGGCCCTTAAGGTGGGGCGCGCCCAAGCGCGGCGATTGGAACGGATGGGCCGCGAGCGGAGGTTGCGCTTGACCAGGTCCGAGAGCGACGGCGGACTCCCGGAGACAGTGCCGGCGGCCGGACCGCGACCCGCCTCGGGCGAGCCCTCGTTCCCGATCGTCGCGGTCGGCGCTTCGGCGGGCGGCCTGGAGGCCTTCCAGCGTCTCGTCGCCGCACTCCCGCCCGACACGGGCATGGCGTTCGTGCTGATCCTCCACCTGGCGCCGACCCACGAGAGCGCCCTCGCCGAGATCCTCGGCCGTTCGGCGCGCATGCCGGTCCGGCAGGCCGAGCACGACATGCCGGTCGAGCCGAACCAGATCTACGTGATGCCGCCGGGGGCCACCCTGCTGTTCTCGGGCGGCCGCCTGCAGCTCGTGTCGCGCGCGGGCGCGCCCGGCGTGCCCCACCCGATCGATCATTTCATGCGCTCGCTGGCGCAAGCCCTCGGCGAGCAGTCGGTCGGCGTGGTGCTCTCCGGGACCGGCAACGACGGGGCGCTCGGCATCCACGAGATCAAGTCCTCGGGGGGCATCACCTTCGCGCAGGACGACAGCGCGCAGCAGTCCACCATGCCACGCAACGCGGTGGCCTCCGGCGGCGTGGATTTCGTCCTCGCTCCGGAGGCGATGGCCATTGAGATCGCGCGGATCGCGCGCCATCCCTTCGCCCGTCCGGGACCTTCGCGCGCGGTCCCGGTCACGGATGACCCCGCCATCGGACGTCTGTTCGAGATCCTGCGGCGTGATACCGGGATCGAATTCGCGGAGTATCGCCGCAATACCATCAACCGGCGGATCCTGCGCCGGATGGCCCTCCACAAGCTGGAACGGCTGCCCGACTACGTGGGTTTCGTGGCGACGCACCCGCGGGAGGTCGAGGCGCTCACCCAGGACATCCTGATCAACGTCACCAAGTTCTTCCGCGATCCGCAGGCCTTCGAAACGGTCGAGCGCCTGGTGTTCCCGCGGATCTTCGAATCCAAGTCGCGGGATGACACCGTGCGCGTCTGGGTGCTGGGCTGTTCCACGGGGCAGGACGCCTACTCGATCGCGATGTCGTTCACCGAATACCTGGATGCCCGGGAGCGGCGTCCGCGGGTGCAGGTGTTCGCGACCGACGTGAACCCCATCGGCATCGAGGCCGCCCGGGCCGGGATCTATCCCAAGGGCATCGAGCAGGATGTCTCCGCCGAGCGGCTCCGGAGGTTCTTCACGGAGGTGAACGGCACCTACCACGTGTGCAAGCCGGTCCGCGAGATGTGCGTCTTCGCGCGCCACGATGCGCTCGCCCAACCGCCGTTTTCGCGGCTGGATCTCGTGGTATGCCGCAACCTGCTCATCTATCTGGAGCCGGTGCTCCAGCGCAAGCTGCTTCCGACCCTGCACTTCGCACTGAATCCCGGCGGGTTCCTGTGGCTCGGGAGCTCGGAGACCGCGGCCGACTTCTCCAAACTCTTCCAGGTCGTCGATGCCAGGCATCGGATCTACTCGCGCAAGCCCGGGCCGCGATCCCCGGTGGCGATCGCCCGGGCGCAGCCGGCGCCCCGCCCCCTCCCGCGCGCCGCGGCCCGGCCGATGGTCGAGCCCGACCCCCACCGGGAGGCCGAGCGCCTGCTGCTCACGCGTTACGTGCCGCCTTCGGTGATCGTCGACGAAGACCTCAACGTCGTGCAGTTCCGGGGCGACACCAGTCCCTACCTCATCCCCGCCCAGGGGCGCGCCAGCCTCAATCTGCTCAAGATGCTGCGCGAAGGCCTGCTGGTCGGCGTCCGCAGCGCCCTGCACCGCGCGAGTCGGGAGCACAAGCCGGCGCGCGAGGAGAATCTGAGAGTCCGGTCGGCGGCGGGGGAGCACCGGGTGACCGTGGTCGCCATGCCGCTCCGGACGAACGATCGGACGACCGGCACGGTGGTGGTGTTCGAGCAGCCGGGCGAGGGCTCGGCGGCCCAAGCCCGCCAGGAGGTGGTGGAGCATTCGGCGAAGACCCCCGAGCCGCCGGCGTCCCAGAAGCCGCGCGAGGAGGCGCAACGCCTGAGACAGGAGCTGGGCGCGACGCGCGACTACCTCCAGATGGTGATCGAGCAGCTCGAGGCGGCCAATGAAGAGCTGCAGGCGGCCAACGAAGAGAGCCAGTCCTCGAACGAGGAGCTGCAGAGCGTCAACGAGGAGCTCGAGACCTCGAAGGAGGAGATCCAGTCCACCAACGAGGAACTGACGACGGTCAACGACGAGCTGCGGGATCGCAACACCGAGCTCGCGCAGTCGAACGGCGATCTCGCCAACCTGCTCGACAGTGTGCAGATGCCCATCGTCATGCTCGACCGGGACCTGCGCATCCGGCGCTTCACGGCCGCGGCCCAGAAGCTCCTCAACCTGCTCCCCGGCGATGTCGGGCGCCCCTTCTCCGACATCAAGCTGAACGTCGACGCGCCCGACCTGCAGGAACTCTTCGGTCGCGCCCTGCAACAGGGGAGCGTCATCGAACGGGAGGTCCGCGACCGCACCGACCGCTGGCAGTGGCTGAGGGTGAGCCCCTATCGCGACGTCCAGGACCGCATCCAGGGCGCCATCCTGATGATGATCGACATCGACCCGATCAAGCGCGCCGCGGAGCGGGTGAGCGAGAGCGAGGGTCGGTTCGCGGCGCTGGCCGACAGCGCCCCGGTGCTGATCTGGGTGCACGGGCTCGACGGCTGCGAGTACGTGAACTCCGGCTACGAGACCTTCGCCGGCGTGCCGGCGAGCGCCCTGCGGAAGCAGGGCTGGGCCGAGAGCATCCACGCCGAGGACCGCGAGGGTTATCTGGCCGCCTACCGTGATGCCTTCGCCCGGCGGGCGCCCTTCGAGTACCTCGCTCGCTTCCGCCGCGCGGATGGCGCGTTCCGCTGGATGAAATCGATCGGCCTCCCGCGCATCCTGGAGGGCGGGGACTTCGTGGGCTATGCGGGCTCGAGCGTGGACATCACCGAGCTCAAGGAGGCCGAGGAGGGACTGCGAAGGGCGGACCGCGTGAAGGACGAGTTCCTCGCCACCCTGGGACACGAGCTGCGCAACCCGCTCGCCGCGATCAGCAACGCCGCCTACCTGCTGTCCGTGAAGGGCGGGAGGGCGAATCCTTCCGCGCTCGAGATCATCGAGCGACAGACCCGGAACATGGTGCGCATCGTCGACGATCTGCTCGATGTCTCGCGCATCACGCAGGGGAAGGTCGGCATGCGTCTCGAGACCCTGAATCTGGAAGTCATCGCCCGGGCGGCGCTGGCCGCGACCGAGCATGAACGCCGGCGCTCGCAACACGCCCTCGAGGACTCGTTCCCGGCCGAGCCGGTCTGGGTCTTGGCCGACGCGGTTCGACTCGAGCAGACCCTGACCAACCTCCTGAGCAACGCGGCGAAGTACGCCCCGGCGCGGGGCCGGGTTCGGCTCTCGGTCGACTGCGAGGCGCGCCCGGACGCCACCGCCTGGGCGGTCATCCGGGTGAGCGACGACGGGCCCGGCATCGACGCCGCGCTGCTTCCGCGGGTTTTCGATCTGTTCGTCCAGGGCGAGCGGGACAACCGCGCGGGCACCGGCGTCGGCATCGGCCTCGCGCTGGCACGCCAACTGGTCGAGCTGCATGGCGGCACGATCGAAGCGCGCAACCTGAAGCCCCGCGGCAGCGAGTTCCTGGTCCGCCTGCCGGCGATCCCGCCGCCTGCGAACCCTCAGGGATCGGAGGCCCGGTCGGCGACGGGCGTGGCGCCTCGGCGGGTCCTGGTCGTCGATGACAACGCGGACGCCGCGCAGGCCGTGCAGGCCATCCTGCGACGGTCCGGACACGAGGTGCGCCTCGCCGGCGATGGCAGGAGCGCGCTGGTGGCGGCGCTGGAATTCGCCCCGAACGTGGTCCTGATGGACGTCGGGCTGCCCGACATCGACGGCTTCTCGGTGGCGCTCCGCCTGCGCGAGGACGCCCGCACCCGGGACATCAAGCTGGTGGCACTCAGCGGCTATGGCCGCGAACGGGACGCGGCCCGCGCGCGCGAGGCCGGCTTCGCCGCCTACCTCATGAAGCCCGCCGCGCCCGAGGCGCTGCTGCGCGCGGTCGCGGAAGCCCCGTCCCAGCCCTAGGGCGCTCGATCCGCGACGACACGAGGCCACGCGCAGTGCGCGTGGCCTCGTCGCTCTTCGGGGGATGGTGGAGTGGACGGTGCGATGGGGGATGATCCGGCGGCCTAGTTCTCCTTCCAGGAGATCATCACGAACGGATTCCCGTACTTGCCGAGGTACTGCTGGATGGCGCCCTTGCTCCCCAGGACCGTGATCGGGTAGGTACTCTTGCTGATCTTGATATGCCCGTTGTTGGCCGCGACCACCGCACCCAGGCTCCAGAAGTCGCCCTTGATGTCCACGTTGCCCTCGGCGTAGATCAGTCCGCGGTAGGTGAAGTCGCCGTCGACCTTGAGGTTGCCGTTCACGTACAGCAACCCATCGCCGTAGCCGCCCTTGATGTGGTAGTCGTCGCTACCCTTCTGCGGCTTGTCCTTCGGGTCGCCGAGGTAGACGATGCCGCGGGGCAGGCTGGCCTTGAGCACCTTGTTGGGGGGCCCCACCCAGCTCCAGAACTGGTCCTGGGGCATGTTCAGCAGGGTCCAGGGCCCAGCGTAGAATCCCGCCTGCTTCTTGGCCAGGTTCGGGTTGCCATAGGCCTTCACGGCGCCGTCCGTCGTGATGTCCCCCGTGGCCCACACGCCCGCGATCACCGGATTGGCGGTCTCGTAGGCGGGGTCCCGCGCCCCGGTGTTGCCGGTGGCGTAGGGCGTGTCCTTGTCGTAGTCCTCGCCGTAGACGTAGATCTTGCCCTTGAGGTCCATCTTGCCGTCGCCGACGTAGGCGCCCAGGAGGTTGGGGTTCAGCGACTGCATGGCCACCGTCGCCTCGACCGAGGCGCGCGAGAGTCCCGCGCGGGCCGGGGAGGTGATGATGTAGATGGGATCCCCGGTCTTGCCCTGGATCGGGGGTGTCTGGGTCACGTCGTAGCGGTAGATGCCGGTCCTGGCGGCGTTGGTCATGTAGCGGATGGTCAGGACGTCCGGGCCCTTGGTGGGCGAGCTGTAGGGCAGCCACTGTCCGTCCGGCTGCCCGGTCCCCAGCGCCATGGTGTCGGGCCCCACGACCGGGACGGTCCCGGCGTAGGTGCGGAAGATCTGCGCCACCATCTTGGGGTCGCCGGTGTTCGGCACGTCTCCGGCCCGGATATGCTCATAGGCCTCGTACACGCCGGCCTCGGCGTAGTCCATGGCCAGCGCCCGGCTGGCGTTGTAGGACGCCAGGCGGCGGTCGGTCGCCACCGACGAGATGATCCCGGTGGCGATGGCGCCGATCGCCACCAGGACGAGCAGCGCCATGAGCAGGCCGACGCCCCGCTCGCTTTGGACCGCCTTGACCACGCGCTTCATGGGCATCTCCTCCGTCCTATCGGATCAGTTCGTACAAGGTTCCACGTTTCTGGTCGCGGCGGATGATCGCGATGATGTCGGGAACGGGATCGTCACTCGGCGGCTTGGGCCAGACGCCGTAGTTGAAGTCCGCCACCACGAAGCACGCCACCCACTTGTTCACCTTGCCGCCGGTGGGATCGAAGCCGGAGTTCGGCAGGGCCTTGGCGGTCGTGTACCAGAACTCGAGGCCGCCCCTCCAAGTCAGCTCGGAGTCCCGCCAACCCACGACGATGTCGTCGATGCCGTCGCCGTCGTAGTCGGCGTGGCCCAGGCAGGTGATGGCGCCCTGCGCCGCCTTGGCCACCGGGTTCTCAAAGGTGAAGTTGCCCTTGTTCTTGTAATAGACCAGGTTGCCGGAGGTGAGGCCCGAGGTCGTGCCGACGACGATGTCCAGCTTGCCGTCGGCGTTCACGTCCGTCAGCGTCAGTGCGCTCACCGCGTCGTTGCCGAGAGTCGCCTTCCACTGGTACGTCCACACGCCGGCGACCGACTTGAACACCATCACCTGACCCTAATAGAAGCTGGTCAGCGTGCCGACGACCAGATCCGCGACGCCGTCGCCGTTCATGTCGCCAAGCGCCATCGCGGCCACCTCGCCGAGGTTGTTCCCCGGCACCAGGCCGGTCGGCGGGATGAGCTGCACGCGCACGTACGCCGGGTTGGTATGGCTGGCGCTGGTCCAGAGTTCGATCGAGCCCTGGCCGAAGGAGGGCGACCGCGTGCCGATCAGGATGTTCGGCGCGAGCCCCGCGCCCGCCGAGTACGTCAGGATGCTCTGCACGTCACCCTTGTCGTAGGTCGTGTAGCTCTGGTCCTTCTGCAGATCGAGGAAGCCCTCGTTGCCGGAGGTGTTCTGGGTGAACCAGATGTGCCAGTTGGTACTCCCGTTGTAGCGCGTGCCGACGATGGCGTCCGGCCGGCAGAAGCCGTCAGAGGACTTGGCGTCCAGCGTATCGCAGGCGAGGCTGATGACCGATTGGGGTGCCGTGCGCGTGGTGGACTTGAGGTTGTGGAAGGGCGGGTTGTCGTCGTAGTTGTTGAACCACTGCTGCAGCTCCGACGTCTCGGTCTTGGCGGAACCGACGATCAGGTCCTGGTCGTGGACGGCGTGCTTCGAGTTGCCGTTGCCGGTGCCCCTCCAGTCGTGCTCGATGAAGTCGGTGTAGTTGATGGCGCTGAGCGGGTCGTCCACGTCGTGCTGCCAGACCGTGAACGCGCCGAGCGGGAAGTTCTTCGAGGCCACGGTCTGCTTGTTCTTGACGTAGAGCCCGGTGATCGGCGGGGCGGTGCCCGCGTAGCCGGCCGGTGGCTGGCACGTGAGGGTGTAGGGCGTCGTGTGCGGCGGATCGTTGACCGGCAGCTTGAGGCCATAGATGCCCTTGCCGTCGGTCTCGTCGTACACCACCGTGCTGTCGGGGAGCGTGCAGCTCACGGTGGCCCAGGGCACACCCTTCTCGCCGGAGTCCATGACGTTGTTGCCGTTGTCGTCGTTGTACACCGTGCCGGCGGCGATCCCGTAATCCTTGAGATACATGCCGATGGCCGCGGTCTTGGTGGCCCCGTTGGTCATCGCGACGCTGACCGGGTTGGCGGTGCTGAAGAAGAACGAGTCGGGCAGCGAGGCGGAGAGCTTGGAGGTGCCGACCGGCAGGAAGATCAATACCTGCCCATTATCGTCCGTGGACCTGACGATATCGGTGCCCACGAGCGCGACCGGGATGTCCGGCATGGGGATGTCCCCCCCGTTGAAGCTCTTGCTGACGTCGACGTCGTTGTAGACGGTGAGCGTGCACCAGCCGCCGGTGCGGAGCGTGTCGGCGAAGTCCACGGAGGCGTTGGGGCCGATGGTGATGGCGACCGAGTCCGGGTCGCTGTAGATGCCGTAGTTCTCCGGCACCGACTGCGTGAGCTGATAGGTGCCGGGCGGGGCGCTGAAGGTGTAGAAGCCCGTCGCGCCGGTGACCGCCGAGAGGTAGCCGCTGAGGTACAGATTGACCCCGGCGATTCCCACCTCGGCGCCATCCTTCTTGCGATTCTTGTTGGCGTCGTTGTAGACGTAGCCGCTGACGGTGTAGTTGATCCACTGGAAGTTGGGGGCGTTGCGCAGCTCGCTCACCGACGAGCTGAGGCGGGTCTCGGCGTACTGCCCCATGAAGTTCTTGGTCGGGCTGGTGGCGACCACCGTCACGTCGATGTGCTCGATTTCGGCCAGGCGGTTGGCGGGGATGGGGCCCTTGGACCAGTCCCACGGCCCGGCGTCGCCGGCCAGGTAGACGGTGAACAGCGGCGGGGTGGCGCCGCCCGGCTGCTTGATCATTGCGACCCGCTCACGCTTGCCGCCGTTGTTCCCCGCGGCGCCGTTGGTCGAGTCACCCCACACCTCGCGCACCATCTCGTAGTCGTTCGGGTTGGCGGTGCGCCGGGCGTCGGCCCCGTCGTCGGCGGCGAGGTCGCTCGCGTTCACGGTGCCGTCGTTGTTGAGGTCGAGCGTCCAGCGGATGGTCTCGGCTCCGGTGCGGTAGCGGATCGCGGGCTGCCAGGCGGTGCCGTCGAGCGGGCGGGGACGCGGGTTGCCGGTCGGCTTGTAGGCCAGCGGAATGCCGCGGGTGGCCTGGGTGGTGTCGGGGAACGGCTGCTGATCCGAGTTGATGAGCACCTGCATCGAGTCGATGTAGGCGACCGGCGGCTGGGGCGTCGTGTAGGTGATGTCGGCGCCGTACCCGGCCGTGCGCAGGTCACGCGAGAGCATCTGGATCGCCACCCGCGCCATCTGCGTGTTGCCGACCTCGCTGCCGGTCGCGGTCTTCTGGGCGGAGGAGACCACGAGGATCGTGACCACCGTGCCGGCCAGGAGGGCGAAGATGACGAGCCCGATCATCAGCTCGACGAGGGAGAAGCCCTTCGCGAATCGGGAGGGCGGGGCGATGCGGTGCGCAGGATGGGGAAGGCTCATGGTTCAACGACCCAGGTAGGTGGACACGACGACGGAATCGTCGCCGCGCGAGTTGCTCCAGCGCACCGTGACCGAGACGCGCTTGAGGTTGGGCAACGGATCGTCCATGTCCGTGACGGTGTAGAAGCGGTGGAACGCGTTGTTGGGGCCGAGATTCGTGGTCCCGGTGCCGGCGGGGTAGCGGCCCTCCTGCACGGAGATCTCGTTGTAGCCGAGCCCGCGCAGCGTCTCGACCTGCTGCTGGGCGTAGTAGGTGCCCGCGGTCCGCATCCGGTCCCTGAGCTGCTCGCGCGAGGCCACCGGGAAGAGCTTGACGCTCGCCAGGATGCCGATGGCGAGCACGATCACCACGAACATCAGCTCGATCAGCGTGTAGCCGGACTGGCTGGGCGGTGGGCCCGGGACGGGTGATCTCATGACACTGGCCCTCATGGTCAGTAGCGAAGCACCAGGCCCGACAGGCGGACGCTGACCGTGTCGCGGTCGCCGCGGGCGTTCGTGACGATGATCATGCCGCTGTCCAGGCACTGTCCGTCGCTGGTCATGCGAAAGGTGTTCTGGGTCCCGGTATCCCACGAGTAGGTGACGCCGCTCGGGAGCTTCCACGACGGGCTGGCCGTGGCGCCGTCCCAGATGTGGTAGTCGGAGCTCTGGAAGCTGGCCATGAACCGGATCGTCTGGGTCTGTCCCGTAGAGATCGCCTTCTCGTGGGCCATCGTGAGCTGGTCCCGGATGCCGGCGGAGGCCTGCTTGAGGTCCTGGCTGGTGTTGAAGGTCTTGATCGCCGGGATCGCGAACGCGAGCACGATGCCCATGACGGCCACGACGACCATCATCTCCAGCAGCGTGAACCCGTTCTCCTGCGTGTGCTTCATTGGGCAAGGTCTCCACTAGACATAGCAGCCCGCATGCCGCGCCGGCGGGAATCGCGCAGGCGGACGCTCCCGGTTGTCTTCGGCCGGGTTAGCCCGGGACTTGTGCCAATTCCTCGTGGGGCAGGCGGCACACGGATCCGGCGGGACGCCGCGATTCGCACGGGCGGCCCTCGTGAATCGCGCGGTCGGGCGCGGGGCGCGCGCCCGAAAACGCGCCCGGAAATACGGAAGGCCGGCTCCTTGAAGAGGAGCCGGCCTCCGGGGCCTCACCGCCGGGGGAGCGCCCCGGCGGGCGTTTCAGCGCAAGCGGACGAACCGGCGCACCATCGTCCGGCCCGGCGCCTGGTAGCGCATGAAGTACATGCCGGCCGGGGCCGCGCCGCCGCTCCAGGACACGTGGTGCCGGCCCGCCGGCTCGAGGCCGTCGGCCAGCGTCGAGACCACCCTTCCGGCCAGGTCCACGACCGTCACCCGGACGCGCGCCGCGCGCGGCAGGCTGAAGTCGACACCGGCCGCCCCGCCGGTCGGGTTGGGCGCCACCGGCCCCAGCTCGAACCCGGCCGCGGCCGGATCGCCGACGCCGACGGTGCCGGTCACCTGCAGCACGTTGGCGGCGATCACCTGCCCGTCCGGGTTGGTGATCCGCACGCTGTACTTCTCGCCCGGCTGGCTGATGGTCGCCCCCATGGTGTTGAGGTTCAGTTGGACGTGCGTGGGGTCGAGGTAGGTGGCCGAGTTCACGGTCGGCGGGGTGCCGGTGACGCCCAAGGCGGTCACCTGGGCGCTGAGGTGGCTGAAGGCAAGGGCCGGGGCGGCGAGATTGGGCCCGGGGTCGAAGAAGCCCGAGCCGCTCACCGAGGTGCCGGTGACGGTGGAGACGACCGAGGGCAGCAGCGCGGCGACGCTGGTGGCCGAGGTCGGCGTGGCGGGCGGCGGGGCGTTGAGCCGCACCACCTGGACGCCGTAGGAGTCGGTGGCGTCGACGAACTCCTGGATGGTCCACATCGTCATGTCGTCGATGGGGTCGAGCGAGGTGAACGAGTAGTCGCCCCAGCGCCGGCCGAGGCCAGCCTGGCCGGGATCGCTCGACGGGTTGTAGGAACTGGTCGAGAACGTATAAGGCGTCGGGGCGGCCATGGTCCCGAGCGCGTCGCCCGCGAGCCTCCCGGTGAACACGGCGTCGGCGCGGATCAACGAGTCCGCGGTGCTCATCCCCATCGCCGCGTGCCCCTGTCCCGAGACCATGACGGTCGGCACCCAGAACGAGGGCTTGTTCGTGTCGGTTTGGAGCCCCCCTGCGGTGAAGACCGTGCCCGACTGGCGCACGCTCGGCACCCCGGGGCTCACGATGTTCTGGAGCTCGTACCAGCGGGAGCCGTCGCGCTGGCCCGAGTTGATCGCGACACCGGTCGGGCCCACGTTGATGTTGTGCGCCGTCCACAGCCGCCCGTT
>VBPB01000001.1:0-535 GCA_005893365.1 Candidatus Eiseniibacteriota bacterium | reverse complement strand
GGGCCGAGAGTCGGCCAAGCAAGCCGCCGGTGTTGCCCAGGTGGTTCACGTTGGTCGGGATGAACGTCAAGGGTGTCGTGATGGTGATGTTGCTCGAGACGCTGGGCGTGCCACCGGGATTGCTCACCCGCCTCAGCATCAACTTGCTGTAGAACAGGTTGCTCACGCCGATGAAGTAGCCTTCGGTCGCGGCGGGGTCGTAGTTGTCCACGCCCTGGGGCGTGTAGGGACCGTCCGACCCGGCGGTGGGCACCAGGCCGCGCAGGGCGGTCACCACCAGCGGGCCCCCGCCCATGACCGAGCTCTTCCGCACCACGAAGCCATCGCTGCTGTTGTAGCTGCTCGGGCAGAAGTTGTTGGTGCCGATGTAGAGCGCGTTGGCGTCGACCCCGAGCGTGGGGTAGTCGGCGAAGCAGGAGGCCGAGATGGCCGGCGGCGGCGTGTTGATGGGGAAGGAGAAGAAGGTGAACACCGTCGAGGGCGAGATGACGCCGTTGCCGGCGGCATCGCTCACCGCCAGCAGCACCCAGTCGGG